>JALYJX010000069.1 GCA_030775065.1 Gemmatimonadota bacterium
ACTCCCAGCAGCGCAAAATGTCGCTTCTTGTAACGTATCTCCTCTGTTACGGTTGTAACTACAAACCGAGCGCACGACGGATCGTAAGACAAGCTGTTGCTGTCCCCGCGTGCCGAAGAAAGTGTCAGACCGAATTTCCGGCGAGATAGGTTGACCACTTCCGCCCCTATTGGGCCGACTCCCCTGTTGGCTGCGGCGGCCCTGCTGTCCAGCCAATGAGACTGACCCACTACCGAATTCTCCAAAGGATTGCGCGCCTGGACAACTGGACTATCGCCTCTCCGGCAACCAACAATCCGTTGGGACTGATCGCCCAAGCCTTACCATCTTTCGCGTTCTTTGGCGGGTTCAGGGACAGAAGCGTGCTGCCCTGCCAGCGGAACGCGGTCGTCCTCAGGCTGTTGGTTGATCCTTCGAGAAAGCCGGCTGCGGCGCCACCGTCACTGATCGCGACTGCATGTGAGGTTTCGCTTCGAACCTCGGCACGGACAATCTGCCCGGTTCCGACATCTACGGTCCAGCGCACGGCCCTCGAGCTGGACGGAGTTGCGTACGAACTCCCGGCAACCTGCACCAGATCGTTCGTCATCACGGACGTGAGACTGTTGGCGTAGCTGGTAACATCGCCCCCCAACGGCGGCAGCGGGACGGGCGCGCCCGACGCGAGCCGGAGGTAGCCGATCGCAATTCCGTTGGGCCATCCACCCTCGGGACGGGAGAAGACGAACACCGCGTGGCCCGCGTTGTTGATGTCGCGACCTTCACCATCCACGAATCCTTGAGGAGCGGAAACCAGCGTCAGATTTCCGCCGGCGTCCCACATCGCCGCACTGTTACCGGCGTTACCCACTGCCTGGCCGACGTCGTTCACTCCCCGGGCTGCACTAAAGATCGCGCTTCCGTCGCCGAGATACGTCGGCTGGCTCGGGGCACCGCCGGTAATGGTCCATTTCACTGCTGACGAGGTGTCTCCGGCCCAGCCAACCACGTAGCGCGGCGTGCCGTTGCTGATCGCCAATGCGTTGCCGCTGGTACCCGCGAGCGCGGTAAGCACACCCCCCAGCGTTACGAAGGCGCGATGTAGAGGGCTGCAGCAGCTGTAGCCTACTACCTCTCCGGCGTCGTTCACCCCATTTGCGCGACTTGAATTGTCGCCGGGCAGCACGCCCAGGCTGGCGCTCGTGTAGCCGGGGTCGCTGTTTCGTGCGTACGCAAGCGTAGGATCAGCGGGTGCTGCTTCAGTGGGAAGGTCGGGCTTACACGCCGCGGCGACCATGGTCGCCAGCGCGAGTGTAGAAAGAAAGACATTCCGGTGTCTATTGAACGCTCGCATAAGCGCCTCCTGCGGATGGTTGGGATCGATCGTTTGCAACGTCAACCTCTGGCTGGTGGGCTTGCTCTACCCATAGATGGCGACGTGGACGCCGGCCTCATGGCACATCCCACAGAGTGGCGCGCTTGTGAGTGGATATATTCCGGTAACCGACTGCCTGATGGTTGTCGTTCATGGCGCTGACCCAACTATCGGCTAGGGACGTCCCAGCGATGACGCGTACCGTCCATCCGTCCGCCTTCGGGTCCCACATGGTCGGGTGTGGGTTGCTCAAGCCTGATTTGTCATTCCCCCACCCGCCAATCCGTCCCGCGTCGCTGAGCGCATATGCCCAGTTTTCCTTCCCGCGCGGGATGGGGGGAAGCTCCTTGGCTCCGCTCGCTCTGGTCCACGAGAAGCCACGGCGTCCGCCGGATACTGACCCGAAACCACCTATTACTTGCCCGGCCTCGTTGATGGCGTAGGCGTAGCTGCTGCTTGCGTTGGGAACGACCAGCTCTTCCGACGTCCACGTCCCACCGGATTTCGTCCAGAGCAGCGCTCTACTCGAAGACGCCCACGTCCATCCGACGACCTGCCCAGCGTTGTTGACGCCCCTGGCTTGGCTGTAAAGAACTCCGAGATACTCCATGACGCCTGCCGACCAGAAGAACGCCACCCCCGGGCCTCCACCACTTATGTAGCTCGTCCCTACTATCGCCCCGTTCTCGCTGATGGCATACGCCTCACTGCGTACGCCGCCGAGCGTCCCGAGGTCGCGCATTCCATCGGTCGCTGTCCAGAGGAAGGCGTGGGTTTCCCCGGAAGCCGTCACGCTGGAGCCCACGACCTGTCCGTTGTCATTGATCGCGTAGGCCCTACTGGAGTTGCCGCCGAGAGTCCCGAGATTCTGCATGCCGCCTACTTTGGTCCACAGGAAGGCCCGGTCCTCCCCCGACGGGAGATCACTCCAGCCGACGACTTGGGTGAAGTTGTTGACTCCGAGCGCCTCACTCTCCGCTCCGCCGAGTGTGCCGAGGTCGGTGGCCTGCGTCACTTCGAACAGCTCGATTCCAATACCCTTCTTTCCCATAAGGGTGATCACGACGACGTCGTACAGGGCGAACGAAGCGTCGCTTTCGATAGTGATGTTTGCGATGAGCTCCGTGGAGCTGACGAAGGTCGTCGAATTCGTCTTCACCTTCGTCACGGTTCCAGTCGTATCCCCGTTCAACGCCCACACTGCGCGCGAGCCTGGCTCGAACCCTGAGCCAAAAACCTGAACGCTCAGTGTGGTGGAGACAGCGGCGGAGGAAGGATTGGTCGATTTTACGGTCGGCCCTCCGCCCGCACCGCCCCGCGCGAGACGGAGATCGATTTTCGGCGCTGTCGGAACAGGATCGGTGCAGGCAAGCACGCAGACGGCAGCAAGCGCCGCGCTACGCCACTTCAATGATCGGTACGTCGAAAAAAATATCATTGCCCCATCCGGTTGATGAGCGTGTGATTCCTATTGATGTAGTACGGAAGCCCGCCGGCCTTTGTGCGATCGTCGATTCTCCACAGCGTCGAGGCGACGGACGACGAGCGCCAGCAGATAGGAAAGCCTGCGCAGCGGTGGCATAGGCTTCCCCGTGGAAGGACTGGAAAGTGCCCTTCAAGTGTGGTGGCGACACGCTAGTCACTTTTTGCGGGCTGTTGACGAATTTCGTCCGCTCCGCCGATCTGGTACGCCGCCCAGTAGTAGGGATTTCGGAAGCGCTTTTCGCGTATGAGTTCCCGCTGCGCCGCCGCCAGTGCCTCAGGAGCGGCCATTCCAGTGAGTCTCGAGTAGAAGCGGGCGGCGAATTCCGCGGCGCCGTCATCGCCGATTCGCCAGAGCGTCGCTGCTACCGATGAGGCGCCGGCATAAAGAAATGCCTGGGCCAGGGTTGCGTAATCCTCTCCCGCTGCGGCTTGATTCGACTCGATCCCGAGCGCGGTCTCACAGCCGGACAGGAACACCAGTCGGGCGGCAAGACGAAGACCGAGCACCTCGTGTACTTCGAGGCGTCCATCGTCGTCCACGGCACCGGAGCCTCTCGCCATCTCGACCCGCGAGAACATCGGATTGCGCGGATTCATCACGCCGTGCGTGGCGATGTGGACAATCCCGCTCCGCTCTAAAGCGTTTCGCAGCTGACGCTCGGTCGCAGCCGCGCCTACGACGCTCGTTCCTCCGCGAATCGCGCGGGTGAACGCGCGTGCTTCGCGCGCGGAGCCAGGCAGCTCGGAAGAGAACGGCGCAAATGCGAGTGGCTGCATCGCGACCGGCATGTCTCGCAACGATGGCGGCTTCCCGCGCAACACGGCAACCGCGGCGGCCGATGGTAGATAAGTCAGCGAGTAGTCCTCTATGAGGTACCGCCCCGCGCGTCCGTCCCTGAGCGCAGCGAAAGGCACATAACTCAGCGCGCCATGAGGCACGATGATCAGTCTGCGCACATTCTTTAGAAGTCCCGTTCCTTCGGCCGGCCCGATCAGCGCTGAGCGTAGTCCGGCGAGCACGTCACCGCTTGTGCTCGCCGGGGTGGTCCGTTTCCCGAGAAGATCGAGCGCGATCCTCACCCTTCGCTCGATGTCGGTTCGGCTGACGCCCTGGGACACGCTGCGGATGCTGGCTTTCGTAACGACGAACACCACCAGACGCTCCGGAGCAAGGAGAAACTCCACCAGCGCTTCGTCGGGGCCCAGCGCGCGCTGCACCTCGGCGATGCTCACCGTTCTTGTCCCGAGCATCGCGCTGCCTGCCGCATCGCGTTCGGAAACGCGAACCATCAGCGCCTCATAAGACGAGCGCGCCGCTGACAACTCAGCAGTCAGCGAAATGGCCCGCGCGGCAGTTTCCGTGTTGCGCTCGGACGGCGGCGTCTCGTCGATCCCGTCAAGCAGGGAGATCAGAACATCTATGCGCCGGAGAATCGATTCGCCGGCGCCGAGTGCGCGGATAGTCGCGCCACCCGCGCCGCCATCACGACTCGTTGTGGCGGCGTTCTCCAGCAGCGCTCGGCTCCTTGCCGCGTCGGCAACCTCAAAGGCTTCGGACGTGCGGCCCAGCCTTAGAAGAACATCGACGAGATCCGCGTACGGAACGGATTTGTCGGCCAGGAATGATGTCCGCAGAAGTCCGGACCCGAACTTTCCGCGAACTCGTTCGACCGCGGCGATGGCTCGCCCGCCCTCGACTGCGGCTGAATCGAGCTGCGATAATCCCGCGTAGGCGCGCGCCATCATCGCCGATGCCGCCCACTCAGTGCGGTAACCGCCGGCCGACATGTCGGCTCGTGCACTACGCAACGTCGCCAATACCTCACGGGAGCTGCCCGCGCGCTCGGCGATCACCGCTTTCCCCAATGCCACCTCGGCTCTCGCGGTTCTCGCTCCGAGCGTCTTCGAGATCCGATCGGCGGCGTCGAGCCACCCGCTCGCGACAGGCGCCGATCCGCCATGCGACGACTCCAGATCGGCGAGCAGCAGAAGGTCACGGATCTCCTGAACGCGTGCCCCTGTTGACCGATGGATCTCGAGCGCCGCTGTCGCATTCGCCTTCGCGAGATCCCCCCGCCCGAGAAGAGCCTGGATTTCAGCCGAGCTGCGCAGGTTGCTGCCGCGCTCCACGTTAAGGCCGACCTCGCGGTTGATCGCGTTCGCTGCGGCGTACAATCGGAGTGCTTGTTTGAGTCTCCCGGCCTCTCGGTGGAGCCCGGCGATCAACTCGAGATTGCTGGCTTCTTCCTGCTTGAGCCCTTGTCGACGCGACAGCAGCAATGCGCTATCCATGGCGGCGAGCGCAAGGCCGGGCTCTCCCATCCTATTGTAGGCGGAGCCCATCTGTCCCATCGTGTTCTGCTCTCCCGTAGGGTCGCCCACCGCACGCGATAACGCTCTCGCACGAATCAGCTTGGTGATCGCCGAGCCCGGATCGCCTGTCTCGACGTCCAACATGCCGAGATTGGTGAGCGCGCGTCCCTGAATGAGCGTGTCATGCAGCGACGTGCCTGCGCGATACGCCTCTTCGAATCCAAGCCTCGCCTTGGCAAAATTGCCAAATTCGGCATGAACTAGTCCCACATTGTTGGCTGCTTTGGCGAGGGAGACGTCGTCGCGCGCGGCACGAGCCACATCGGTGGCCTTCTGATAAAGTAGAATCGCGTCGCTCAATCTTCCCTCATTCCACGCGAGAAGACCCAGCGCGTTGTAAGATTTGAATAGATCTGAGGAAACCCCGTGCTGCTGCTTGAGCGCCAAAGCTCTTTCGCCGAGGGAACGCGACTCGGCGTAATCACCCAGGCGATACGCTGCCAGGCCCAGCCACGTGAGGATCCGCGCTTCACTCGGCGGATCAGCAACCGCGCGCGATTCAGCGAGCGCCAATGTCCAGACAGCACGCGCGCTGTCGATCGCGCCGCCTGCGTACGCCGACTCGCCACGTGCGACCATTGGGTCGATCTGATTCCGCCGGGCAAGGTCAGCGGCCGTGAGAACCTTTGGCGTGACGCCTCCAGCGACCCCGCGCCCATCAGGTGATTCCGAACAGGCGAGCACTACGGCAGCGGCGATGATAGCCGTAACCTGCGATTGTTTCATCGCAAGATGCGGAAGCGGTGCGTACCCGTCGTAACCGTCGCACCCTCTGGATCGACCGCATCGACATGCCACAGATACTCGCGATTCGCATCGAGAGACACGTCGGCCGGCAGCGAAAGGCTCGTATCCTTTGTCTCGCCTACCCAGATCACGGCGCCGCCGGCATCGGTAACTGAGAACTTGTAGAGCACTTCTGATCCGTCAGCCCGCCAGGTGAACACCGGCACACCCGCGACGATCGCCTCGTCAGCCGGCGACACGATGCCAAGGTTCACAGCGCTCCCAGAACTCGCGCGATCCGCTGCTCGCGTTGGCTCCTCAGGTTCGCGCAATGACGACGAGGTTGAGAAAAACGCAATCGCAGCGGCGGCCGCCAGTGCTGACGGTACAGCCCACTGCCATTTTTTCGATCTACCACTCTCCATCAGCCGCCGAGCCGAGGAAATCTCCGTGCGACATCTGCGGCACTCCGCAATGTGCGCTTCGAGCGCGAGCCGGGAATCGGGGGCCAGACCGTCACTCAAATAGGCGGCGACCTCTTCAGTTGACGGGTGCTCACCCATCGCCTCTCCGTTGCCAGACCCAGGTACAGAATTCACGTCACTCACGTTGTGAAACGGATGGAGCCAGGTAGCTGTGCGGCAGATTCTCCGAAAGACGATTCACGGAGCGCCACTTGAAACGCCGTTTCGCTTGAGTGCAATCCTCAGAGTCGTGAGTACTTCGTCCAGTCTTCTGTAGGCATGCCATCTCGACGGCATCTCGAGACTTCTGGCGATTTCCGGCATGCTGCAGCCATCCTCGAATCGAAGTCTGATAAGCAGGCGATCTCTCGGCTCGAGGGAAGCGAGCGCCATCCCTAACAGCCCGTGCATCTGATCGATGCGAACTGCCTGCTCCACATCGAAGCCGTGTTCGTCCGCCAGAGACTCGAGATCTACTTTCGTGCCGATCAGATCCACCAGGCGGCGGCGCGCTGCTATATCGTCGTCAGAATGTGAGGCATCGCGGGTATTGCGACGACGGCCATAAATGTGTCGGTGATGGTCGCTGCATAGGCGTTGCGTCACCACGAGAAGCCATGTCGAGAATTCGCTGCGGCCATCGGCAACGAACCTGCGCAACCGCCTGAAATCGTCGGCGCGGAGTTGTTCGACGACGTAGGTGTAATGATCCATCGCCTGGTCGGGGTCGTCGCACCCGGAGCGAGCGACATGAAGAATCAGCCGGCTGTAGCCCTGCAGAAACTCGGCCCAGTCAGCGTCTCGCGCTGCAGGGTCATCCGACTCCAGCAAACGGTGTAACGCTTCGGTCCGAGCATCGGCCATGCTGGGTAGACCTGCACAGGTTTCCCGCCCTGTTCACACGGACACACGCGGCCACGAACATAGAGTTGGAATGACCGATCCGCAAACTGAAATGGCGAACGCCCACACGGCGGCTTCGGACGTTCGCGCAATTGTGACACGCGGCCTGCCGGCGCGGCGGCGCTCGCGAGCGGTTGGGGACCGGGCTTTTTTTTCCCCGCTAACGAAAGGTGACCTTTCGCTTCGTCCAGATCACTACCGTCTCGCAAGGCTCCATCCCGTGGGCAAACTGGCTCGGAACGAAGTTGCTCGAATAGACTTCGATCGCGGCCACCTCCGTCGGCCAGATGAAATCTTCCACGCCGCCGCCACTCCACCAGATTCCGTCGACGAAATACGAGACGCATCCCTGAAATCGATTCACGCCGCGCGGGCGGCCCGTGATGATCGTCCGGCCTCGCTCGGCCGTCCGCCGCAGCATCGGAGCTTCAACGAGCAGGTCCGTCAGCCGCGACGCGTTTCTATCCGCAACCTGCTGCGGCGTCAGATAATATCCGGTCCCGGCCGCCCGCCTCTGCGCGAAACCCAGCCGCTGAAGTCCGATGTCGAGCGCTACGGCTCTCACGTGCACCGTATCAAGAACGGGAACGAATTCGGAGAGTTTGACTGTGACGTCAGTGGGAGCCCGCGCCCGGAGCGCGACGATGACTTCCTTCATGTCATACCCGAGCCGCCGCACCAGGAGGGCGCGCGTTCCCGAGCGAAGATTGCGCAGCGCGAAACGCCCGTCGTTGTCCGACATGGCGTACGCGCTGTCCACGGAAACGCGCGCGCTGGGAAGCGGCGCACCGGCCGGATCGAGAACCCGCCCGGTGAGAACTGCGTTCGCGGCGCGACTCGCGACCCGCGTGACCGTCACCGAGGAGTCGCGCGACGGGATCGCTGTTCCCGCCCGCGATGGAGCAGGACGTGTCACCGCGACGGGCGCAGCAGCTATTGGCTGAGGATCGGGCAGCTCGAGCGCCGCTACTCCCAGAGTCGAGCCAAGCTGCACGGCAAATGATGCGGTGCTGTCGGCGCCTGAAGTTGCCGTGAGTGTCGCATCCAGCGATTCAGGAAGGCCGCAGATTTGAAACCTGCCATTGGGCCCCACCGTGGCCGCGCGGCGCCGAGGCACGGTCTCGATTGTGGTTCGCGAGATTTGATGGTCGATCCATTCGAGCGCCACGTTCGCGCCGCTTGCCGGCGCTTCACTCTCCGAGTACTGGACAAATCCGACCAGTGCCGCGGGGCCGAGTCCGCGCTCGGCAGCAGTGCACTTCAACGCGACAATCGTCGCGGCTGAAGGAACCGCGATCACGAGAGGAAGCTTCTGTCCCGCTGACAGCACCAGGGGCTCCGTCTCGAGCGAGATGCCGACGGTATCCAGAAGAGGGTGCATGATGTCGATGCGTCGAGCACCCGGCGGAATGCTGTCGAGCCGGAAGCGGCCGAGTGAATCTGTGAAGGCTGTGACGTTCGAGCCCTCGACCATCAGCATCGCGCCGCGGAGAAATCCGCGATGTAGACTGTCTACCGCAATCCCTTCGACTGACGCCAACGAATTGGCTTTGGCCGGCTGCTGTGCCTCGGCCGATGAGACACCTGCCAGCCAGGCGCCGGCGAGGAGAACCAACATGCCGCACGGCAAGCGCCCCATCGACGGCCAAGTATTCAGATCGCTCGACATCAGCGGATTCCAAGCCTCAGCCTGGTCCATAGCGCTACCGTCATGTCGCACTGCGTGAGGCCACGCACGAACGAGCTGGGCACGAACGCACCGGCATAGACTTCGATTGCCCCGACCTCGGACGCCATGATGAAATCCTCGATTCCACCCACGCCGGTATCCTCGTCTCTGTTGTCAAGCCAGGGCACACCGTCGACGAAATAGTTAATGCACCCCGTGCCCCAGGCGTGCGGCCGCCCGACCAGTTTCGCGCGACCGTATCCATCGTACGTGCGTCGTAGCATTGGGACGGAGTTGAACAGGTCCACAAACTGGACCGCGCCCAGGCTCTCCAGTTTGTCGGGTCCGAGGAAGGTTCCCATTCCGGCCTTTTTTCGTCGCAAGAATCCAATGCGATCGAGCCCTGCGTCGCGGATCGCCGTCACGACGACGGTATCGAGCGTCGGAACGAAGTCCGCCAGTCGCACTGCGATCTCTTTCGGACCTTCCGAGGTAACATCAACAGGAATCTCGACCGGCTGAAAACCGATGCGGCGAACGTTGATTGTGCGCGTGCCCCGCCGCACACCCCGAAGCTCAAACCGGCCATCCTCACCGGTGAGAGCAACCGCCTTCGAGCGGTCACTCGCTATTCGAGCGCGTGAAACCGCCGCTCCTTTCGCGTTCACCACTCTTCCAGCGATGTTCGCGCTAGAGGGAAGTAAAACCGTCGTCGGCGTTCCGGTGGCAGGGGCGGACGCGCGAGCAGCCTGCGTCGTCGAAGCTCCGTGCGCCGGTGCAAGATATAGTCTCCTTGCAGCCAGTACGGGGTCGACACGTACACCGACCTTCGCCGTCGTATCGTCGGCGAATGACGCGCTCAAGCTTGCTGTGAGCTCACCCGGAAGGCCGCAAAACCGGAAGTGACCGTTTGACGCGCTCACCGCGCTACGTTGCTCGAACGACGTCTTCAATCTTTTCCTCTCGATCCCGTATTCGATCCACTCCAGTGAGAGCCGAGCCCCCACCACTGGCATCTCATGTCCTGCGTCGAGAACCTGCCCAAACACTGCGGCTGGGCCGCGCGCGCGCTGAGCTGCGTCGCACAACCTGACAACAATTGTCGCTCCGGAGGGAAACGCCAGGCTGAGAGAAACGGAATCACCAGCCTTCAACTCCATCAGCGGTGTCACCAGTGCGATGCCCAGCTCATCCAGACGAGAATGGTACACGTCGATGCGGCGAGTGCCTGGCTGTATACCATCGATACGGAACCTGCCCAGAGAATCCGTGGACGCGATTCGTTGCGTCCCGCTCACCGCAACAATCGCATCAGCGAGATGTCCGCCGTGTAGACTGTCCACGATCACACCTTTTACTGTCGCGAGCGTCGCAGCCGGTTGGCCCGGGGCGACGGCAGGGATTGCGGCCGCGTTGAAGACCGACCAGGCGACGGATGCGGCCACATGCGCGAAAGAAGTTTTCGCTGTCAGCGGGTTTCGCATACAGACGGAAATCTATCATCCGGACCAGTACCCGCATTCACGACTCGGCGGCGCAATGCAGAGGCTCTCGCGCAGATCGCGGCGACGGACTGGCCTGCGCCTTTCCATTGCACCACGAAGTCCTGCGGAAGCAGTCCGTGACGCCGCTCCAGCTCCGCGCGATACCACCTCGCCGCCAGCAACGGGATAACCACGACGGTGATGTCGCGCCGCAGCTGCTCGACCTCCTGAATGTACCAGACGGGGTATGTCTCGTTGTCGCCGCGTGCGAGAACAACCGCCCCTCGCGGAGCGGAAGCAAGAATCCGCGCGGCGGCGAGGCGCGCTTCGGACGCCACAGGCTCGCGGCGACGATCGACTGCATTCCAATTCAGCAACACCGGAAGAACGGCCACGAGCGTCCCGAGCGCCGGCAATCGCGGAGAGACCGCGACGCGTCGGAGAAGCGTCACCGTTCCGTAGCCCGCCCACAGTCCCCAGCAGATGAACGCAAGCGCAAAGAAGTAGTCTCTCTCGCGCGCTTCGTGCGGGGCGTTTGCCGGCAGAAATCCGACACCGAACGACGGTCCGGCTTTCAGGTTGAGATAGATCACGACGCCGACGCTTGCAGTCGCGAAGAGAATGAACATCGCTCTCCAGCTATGCCGATCGGTTTTCCGGTGGCTCACGCATCCCATCACGCCGAGAACAGTGAAAAGAATCGTCATCATCGTGCGCGCAAACGAAGGCGGGGGGTCAGGGGCGAGAGCGAGCGCGACCTGCCAGTCACAGTACTCGATGAGATTGCCAAACTGAATGAACAGGGGCGCCTGCCGCGGCCAGAGCGGCGCAACGTCATACTGCCGGCGCATCACAACGTCTGCGAACGCTGCAAACGTCGAAGGATTTCCCTGATTCACCGACGGATCGTGAGCCGCGCGCACGAGCATGAACAAGATGGCCGATGCACCCAACAGGGCTACAGCAATCATCAGCGGAGACGCCCGGACAACGTCACGGATCGACCGCTTTCCGAGTGCCAGATAGAGCGCCGCGGGTAATGCAACGAGCGCCGTCAGATGGAGAGACCACGCGAGCCCTGTTACATAAGCGCCGAGCACGAGCCAACACCGCTCCTGGGTCTCGCCCGCCTGGTTCCCAACCCACAGCAGGATGCACGCAGCGACCAGCGCCACAGCGTACACCTCCGTCTCGTTTGCGTTGAGCCAGACTGTCGACATGGTCCCGGCGCACACGGCGCCGGAGAAAGTGGCGAGACGGTCACCTGTCCATCGCACGAACAGATTCGCAAGGAATCCGAACGCGACCGCCGTGCACACGGCCGACAGCATATTGACCGAGTACGCGAACCCGACGAGCGGCCCCCAGATGGTCGCCCACACGTTCGCGATGAGGATGTAGAGCGGAGTCCCGGGCGGGTGCGGAATTCCGAGCGAATGAATTGCCGCGAGGAACTCGCCAGAATCCCATAAGGTGACGCTCGGCGCGAGTGTCGCGAGGTACACCGCGAGGAGCGTCGTCACCGTAGCGAGCTCGGCGCGGTGTCCGCGCATCATTTCAGCTTTCTGTTTTGATGATCGACCATGCAACGTCGAGGGCGCGGCGATGCGTGCGGACGTCATGCACGCGAAAGAGCATCGCACCGCGGGTAAGCGCAACAACGCTCGCTCCAACGGTTCCCGCGTCACGCTCGGAAATGGAAAACTCGGCGGGGTCCACCGGCTCCTCCGCGCCTTTCAAGGCGGCGAGACCTTCGGCCATCCCCTCCCTCACGAATCGCTTTCTGGATGTGCCCACCATCACCGGGTAGCCGCACCCCGCGAGAACATCCAGTCCGAGCAGGATAGCACGCGAATGCGCTGTGCGCTTGGAGAAGCCGAGCCCCGGGTCGAGTACAATTCGTTCGCGGGCGACACCGATTGACTCAGCGTATTTGGCCCGCTCCTCCAGCTCCCAGATGATCGAGGCGACGGGATCGTCTCCGTAGTCCGCCTGATCGTAGCCGGCCATCTCCGAGACGTCGCCCCGCGAGTGCATCAGAATCACGGCGCAATTGCTCCATCGGACAACTCGCCCCATCATCGGATCGAGGCGGAGGGCCGACACGTCGTTCACAATCGTCGCGCCGACCCTGAGCGCGGCCGCAGCCACTTCCGCCTTGTTCGTGTCGACCGAGATAGGAAGGTCTGGCCAGCGCTCGCGCACCGCTACAACGACCGGAACCACGCGCCTTATCTCTTCTTCCGGCTCGACTGCAGTCGCGCCGGGCCTCGTCGATTCGCCGCCGATCTCGAGGGCGTCCGCGCCGTCGGCAACCAGCCGCCTCGCATGCGCCACCGCGTTCGCGGGCGAAAAAAAATTACCCCCGTCGGTGAAGCTGTCGGGGGTAACGTTGATGATGCCGATTACAACCGGGTGATCGAGAACGATTTCATTCGAGCCGGCGCGCAGCCGGC
>JALYJX010000070.1 GCA_030775065.1 Gemmatimonadota bacterium
ATGTATGCCGGTGTACCGAGTGACAGGCCGGTCTGCGTCATGCGAGCGCCGCCGGCGGCGCTGACGGCGAGCGCAATTCCGAAATCGGCGACGAGCGCCTGATCCTCGTGCATCAGGATGTTCTCTGGCTTGATGTCGCGATGCACCACGCCCTGTTTGTGCGCCGACTCGAGGGCGCTCAGACATTCACGCGCGATTCGGACCGCATCGTCTACGGCGAGCTGCGTCTCGCGCTCGAGCCGGTTGCGGAGCGATTCGCCCGACACGTACGGCATCACGTAGTAGAGCAATCCATCGGCTTCGCCGGAATCGAGCAGCGGCAGGATGTGCGGATGCTGCAGCTTCGCCGTGGTCTTGATCTCCACCAGGAACCGCTCGGCGCCGAGCGCGGCGGCGAGGTCGGGGTGGAGGACTTTTATGGCGACGTCGCGGTCGTGGCGGAGGTCGTGCGCGAGGTAGACGGTTGCCATTCCGCCGACGCCGATCTCGCGCTCGACGCGATATCGATCGTTGAGTGCAGTACGGAGTTTATCGAGGACGGTCATTTTCGAGGCCCTAACATAGGGTCAGATGATCAAACCGGCTATCTTCCCAAGTGATGCGCTTAACGTCTCCGGTACGGGTGCTCGGCGACATTCCTCGCCTTTGGCGACATCCGCGAACATCGCGCGCGCGACTCATCGCATTTCAGGAACGACGACTGCGCCAGCTGGTGAGACACGCGTACGACAATGTTCCGTATTATCAGCGTCTTTTCGACGAGGCGGGCATCCACCCGCGGGACATTGAGAGCGTTGCTGACCTCCCGCGAATTCCCGTCACCACCAAGGCCACACTCCAGGCTCTGGGTGGATCAGACATGATTGCGCGGGGAGTTTCTGTTTCAGGTCTGATTGCGCGCCAAACGAATGGATCGACTGGAATCCCGCTCACTCTTCGGCGCCAGCGCGCGGAACAACTCCTCCCGGCTTTGTTTCAATGGCGTGTGAGGCACGACACGGGACTCGATCGCGGCGCTCGTGTGACCGCTCTCGTCAAACGCTCATTTCGCGGCGTCTCGCAGTCGATGCTGAGCCGAAGCCGCCGGCGACTCCAGCGTGTTGCAGGAGTGAGACCATGGACGCGGGTAGACAGCACGCTTCCCGTTGCCGAACTGGCTGAGCTCATACGAGAAAGCGATCCTGAGGTAATCACCGGATAGCCCGGAGTACTCAGCCGCCTTTCGCGTTACTTGACAGATGGGAAAATCGAAATCCGCCCGCGCCTGATTATCGCTGCGGCGGAGCTTCTCACGCCGACGATGCGCGAGCGTATCGAGCATGCGTTCCAGGCTCCGGTGCGAGACACGTATTCGTGCTACGAATTCGGACTGATCGCGTGGGAGTGCCCGCTTGGCGGCACATACCATGTTTGCGACGACAACGTGATCGTCGAGATCGAAAACGAAGACGGTTCTGATTCAGGTGAGCTGATCGGAACCAGCCTTCATTTTGCTGCAATGCCGATCATCAGATACCGGCTTGGCGACATTGTCACGCGCGGACCCGATCAGTGCCGCTGTGGAAGTCCGTTCACCACCTTCTCAGCGATCAAGGGAAGAACGATCGATTACTTCCCGCTCCCGGACGGGAGCGTGCTTCACCCGCACCTGATTGCCGCGGCGGTCTGGAAAGGCGGATTTGAGTGGATGCATCAGTACCAGGTCGTTCAGGAGGAGCGCGATCGGGTGGTGATGAGGATTATTCCGCGACGCGAGCCGTCGGCCGGCGAAATCGAGGAAATCCAAAGAGCCGCCAGTGAAGTACTCGGCCCGAGCGTTCAGTTCACAGGGGTGCTTGTGGACGACATTCCCGATGATGCGAGCGGCAAATTCTGTGCGTACCGGTCGCTCGTCGAGTAGATCGCGCGCAGGCCCCGTGATAGCCGGTCGCCCCGTTTTACGAGAGCCCCTCATGCCGCTATCAGTGACTTCGCCGCCAGCTGCGGCTCGATCATCGGAGTCAGGTCCGCCAGTGCTTCCGCCAGCGAGGTCGCTAGCGACAGTCGCGCCGACCGGGCGCGCGTATCTCGAGCAGGCTGTCGATCATGAATTCGAACCCCGACATGCCCATGTGCCCGTAGTTGCCAGGCCCGACAACAATTCCACGCCAGCGGACGAAATATCTCACATCACCGGATCTGTCTCGAGGTGCTTTCGGCCAAGGCGGCGAAGTGGAACGTTTCTGGTCAGGCCAAGTAGCCCATACCCTGGCAAGATACGAGCTGGACTGAATCGAGTCGCCCGGAATAATCCACGAATCAGACGGACACGGGATGAACTCGCTCTGCTCGAACCCGGGTGTGTAGTGACCGCGAAAAACTCCCTTGACTCGTCGCACCGGTCTTGGATCGCAACCCGTCGCCGGCACGATCAAGTCGTGAGTCGCATACCCCGACGCAGGGACGGGGATTGTGTATGATCCGATGAGTATCCCCGTGAGAGGGCGGATCCCAGTGCACCTAACCCTCACCGGTGTGTGCAAAGGGGGAAGACTGTCGAGGCGGTAGCGGCCCGCGGAATCCACCTGGACGCAACGCGGAGAGTAAGACGGCATGCCTTCCACCTGAGCGCAGACCCACAGCTTTTCCAACGGTTTCATTGAAACCGAGTCTCGAATCACGCCGGTCAATCCGCCTGAAGGCCGCTGTGCGACGAGCGGCGACGCCGAGACGAATGCCGTCACGAGGCCCAAAGCGAGAATGATTCTGAGCCGAGGCGGTCTCACACCTTTTGGACGATTCGGCAACGCATCTTTGCACGCATTGTCACGGAGACGAATCGTACTTCAGACTATCAGGTACCTATGGGACCCGCTCGGACAGACACCTTGAAGGGTTCGGAGGGATTCGGCGGTAAATAAGTCGACAACCTCAACCGCTCGATGTCTCGGTGGAGCGCGCCCCTGCAAATAAACCGCGGAATGCTTTGGGACGAGATTGAGTGCCTCCTCCTCTGGGAGCAGGAGATAGGTCAATCGCATTCGGAGTATCCACCGCTAAAACAACCAACAGGGCAACCGCGAACTTCGGCCGCCCTGCTGATTGCTTCCCAAAAATATCAGGCTGCGAAGCGCGTTAGAACTGAACCCCCAGTCCGATCGGGGCGTACAGATATCTCCAGCGGCTGGAGTCAAATTCCGGTGCGCGGCCGCCAAGATAAGCGTGAATTCGGCTCTCGACAGTCACGGATCGGAGCTCACCCGGCAGTCGTAAACCTACGCCAAGGGTCCAGCCCGCTTTGGGGTTCGACAACGGCATTTTGTAGGCTCCTGCACCTGCGAGCGCGTACGGAGCTAACCGCCTGCTGGACAGCGGCGTCAGAAGCACGTTAGCCGTGAGAGCAGTGACCTTCTCGCCCCATTCGGCGAAAAACAGGTCTGCGCGCGGTCGCACGAAGCGCACAGGCGAAGGGAGCTCGAGCGTAGAAAGCACGTAATACCCGAACCCACCCGATACAACCGGCGACGTGGAAGCTCGTACGGAACTGGAAGCTCGCGCGAAGCCACCACCAATGCCAAACGAAAAACCATCAGACCCTGCCTGCGCATAGACGGGAACCGCCTGAAATAACGTGGCCGCGGCCACTGATAGAGCAGGGCTGATGAGTGGGAGCAACCACCCAAGCCTCTTGATCATTCCAAACCTCCTATTGAACAATGAAGACAAATTGATACCGCGCCAGATTGCCTCGCAATCACCCCAACTTAACCTAGCGCGGTAGCGAGGTTAATAGATTGTGATTCTAAGGTAGGCTACTCTGTTGAACGCAGGGTCGTCGCCATGGAAAGGAAAAGTGTTTCCGTAATACGAATAGACAGTGTCGTACGTCGCACCGGCCGGATAACCTCCATACGTGTAGAAGCGCCACCCATAGTCATCATCGGGTTGCATCAGACCTCCGTCATCTTCTACCATGTTAATTGCGTAAAATGCGGGTCGACCGTGACATGTGAGGTACAAGCCGCGATATACAGTCGGGCTGATAGGGAACAGTCCATCGTATCCCTGGTCTTCTACAACTCCGTCTCGAGCGTAGGTGCCCACCGGGCAGATATCGTCGGCGATCAGAATGTAGCCATCGCCATTATTGTTTGGCACGAACTCCCGAAATCCCGCAATCGCGTAACTATGGAACCGCATCTCTGAATCGCCAAACCACCCATCCCCCTCCTGAATATTGAAATGGTTGATATAAGTGCCTGGAGCAGGTCCTGAGCCTCCGCCACCGCCACCACCACCCGGCTCAATCGTGAACGAAGGTGCAAGCACAGAGCTTGCCGATGCAGCCGTCGTTGCCAAGTCTCCATCGTTGGGGTCCTGGACAACGTCGCCCGGCGCGTCTGCCTGGGGCGAGTCGCGCAGCATCTTCGGCTCTGCGGGGTGCAGAATGATCAGCGCAACGCTTGGCGCTCCCTGACTCCTCTCAAGACTTATTGTTTGACCATTGGTGCCGTACGCGGCAAGCGTGGCTGCATCAGGGTCAAACGTCGTCGCGACGTAAACGTCAGAGGCTGGTTTCCAAGTAAGCCGATGTGCTTTGAAGGGAAGATAGAAGTCGAGTTTGGGCAAGTTTGCCAGTAACTCGGTGAGCGTCTGCGGACTCACGTCTAATGCAGCCGCGGTGGCAGAGAAAAGTTTTGCGCCCTTCTGTGTCTTTAAGTAATCTTGCAACACAAGCTTGTGCTCGTTGACAAGCGACGAGCGCATTGCCGTTTGCACGGCTTTCCGTATTGACGCGTCACGCATCGCGTACGCGATCGCGCGTGTGATGCGAACTGCATCAGAAGGTGCCGCACTAGAGACCGAAGCTGACGCGTGCCATGATGAGTCCGATGCAGCAGTCGGCGAATCCGCACAAGCTCCTAGGAAGATTGACATAGCTGCAAATAGCAGCGCCCCTCGCGCGAAGCCAACCCGATGTTTGTCGGGCAGATCCCTCTGGATAGGGGCGTCATGACGGGTTGCCCGATATTGCGTATCCGCGTTCATAAGCGGCCTCCAAACTTTGGATGAATGGAAACCGGACGAGCCGACTGCGATGTCGACTTCCACATTTGCAAGCTTTTTCAAAGCATCCTCCTAATTGAGTCTTGAGCACCTGAGTCGAAGTATCACAAGCAAAGCGCGTTGCGTGCTGTTGGCGCTAACGCTGGAGCTACTAGTCGCTTTACAGAGAGCGGAATGCTGGGATCACAGCTATTCCGTCGTCGGATCAGAACGCGGATTGAGGCGACATGATCGACGGGGCTGCCAGTCGTGATGGCAGCGCTACCGGACGCCGCTTGGACTTCGAATGGTGGAAACTAATGTAGCCAGCAGGTAAACAGATGGCGCTTTTCTATCAGAATCCGTTGATTCGTATCAGTAAACGTGGAGCCTACACGTCCATCGCCAGATGGTGTTACGGTGCGACAACCATCTTACTCAACTCTGCTAACACTCGAGCTTCCGCAACATAAGGAAATTTCGACAGCGGAATTCCCAGACTTTTCTCGGAATAACGCGCCAGGACGCGACAGTCCGGATAGCCTAGTCGCCTTGCAGCGGCATTGGCGTTCAAGCCCGCATACTTCATGTGTCCATAGAACCGCAGCAGCCGGGCGGTGATGAGCAATTTTTTTGGCGAGCTCAGGCCCACGAGTTGGAATTGGCGATACATGCGAAGCGGTGTCACTTCAGCTAGAAGTGCTAGGTCGCTGACGCTTCTGAACTGTTCCGGCTTCGCGAACATCTTCTGAACGCCTCGACGCAAGGTCACGGGGAGCATATCAATACTCTCTGTCACACGTTCCATAAAATGCGAAACCAGCGTGTCATGGATGGCGTGGGTCATTTCCTTCCGAAGTTCTTCTGGTGTGCCCTCAAAAGGGTGAAGCACAACGTGGCGTATCGATGCGTTGCTAAGCGCGATGATCGAGCGCGCAGCAGAAGGGCCAATTGGAGTGTAGATGAGAATCGGCAAGTCGGGAAATTGACCAGAAAATCCCGTCACCTGCTGAAGATCGTCTCGGTGACCCACCTCGGGATCAAGGATCGCAATGTCCACCCGCTGCTGCAGTGCGATCGTTTTTAGATTCGACCAGGATTCGGCGCGGAACAACGTGTCTTCGGACGCGACTGCACGCTCGAGCAATGGATGTAACCGGGGCTGAACAAACGCTGCAATTCGGATATCGGGCTCCGAGCTGGGCACGGCTGCATCTGAGGCGTAACGGCAGTCGCGGAATTCACGATTGGCGGTAGCGCCTGTTGAATAATGACGGGCTGGCGGGAGCGCGAAATGCCGGTTTTGCATCGCCGAGTGTTGATTTTGTTTCATTCGCCCCGGAATTCGAGGCCGGCGGGATTGCCGCCGAGCTAGACTCCTTTGACCGGTACGACGGTTCGGCGCCCGGCACCTCGCGTGAGCACCGGATGGGAGGACGATGGAACGACGCAGGTGATCGCCAATCAACACGCCATTCACAGCGACGAAGTTTTCATCGAGGGGCGGCCGCCAGAAGGTGTGTATCCGTTGGCGTACTATCCGCACAACATGCACTTCCTCGCGTTCGCTTCCACGATGACGGGACGGAGCGCGGAGGCGCTCGAGGCATCGAAGACCGCATACCTAGTGAATCTCGATGCGTCCCGGCAGCGCGGAATGCTTCAGGAGGTGGTACCGCACCACGTGCTTACGCTTACGACGTTCGGCAAACGGGATCAGGTGCTGGCCGAGCCGCTCGCGCCGTCGGACCTACGCTTCCCTCTAGCAATGGCGTAGTTGCGAGCGTAGCGCTCGCCCCCTTCGCGTTTGCTTGCTGTCGCGCATTCCAGCTATCTCGTCGGCATCGGCGACAACTCGTTGACGACATCGGCGAATGAATCTCGCACACTCGACTCAAGCCGAAATCCTTGCCCGGCTGCGAGAGAGCCATTCTTCGAAGTCCTGAAGCTCCCGGTTGAGCTCGCGTGAAAAGACGACGTCGCGCGTCCTTCCCACATCCTCGGCGAACTCGGTGTAGAACTGGAACATGTTGCCGAGCTCCTGTGCGGCGGGGAAGCCGAGTCCGCGGAACACATCGAACGGAACCGCGTTGTAGCGCACGGGCCGTCCCAGGACGTTCGAGTACTTCTGGGCCATCTCGTCGCCCGTGAGCTGTTCGCCGGCAAGGTCGATTGTCTTTCCCGCCAGCTCGGCTCCTCGCTTGAACATTCCGAAGGCGCATTTGCCGATGTCTTCGGCTGCGATGCCGGCGAGCTTCCTGTCACCCATTGGGAGTGAGAGTACGAGGTTGCCTTGTTCGTCGGGCTGGGGACCACTGCCTGGCGCGAGGAGATTTTCCCAGTAGAACGAGGCCAGGAGGTAAGTGGTCGGGACTCCCGACTCGCGAAACAAAGCGTCGCCCTCGGATTTCACATCAAAGTGGGGAACCTTGTAAGTGCCGCTCAGGGTCGGCATCCGATCGTCGTCGAGAGGAATTGACTCTCGTGTATCCTCGAGCGTAGACCACACGACATGCTTCAGGCCTGCCTTTCCGGCGGCTCGGGCGAGATTTGTCGCTTCGGCAAATTCCTTTTCCGGCGACATGTGCTCCCAGAAGAACGTGACGCAGTACGCCCCATAAGCGCCGTCGAATGCGCTCAGCACACTCTCCTCGACGTGAAGGTTCGCCTGAACGACCTCGGCGCCAAGGTCAGCGAGGGCTCGCGCTTTCTCGGAGGTCGGATCGCGGGTGATTGCGCGGGCGGTGAACTCGCCGCTCCTGTCGCTCAGTATTGCGCGGACGAGACCGCCGCCTTGTTGTCCGGTGGCGCCGGCGACGGCAATGATCTTCTTATCGGGCATCTATGCTGTGTTCCTATCTATGGTAGTAGCGTGTTACGGAATCCTGCGTCAGCCTTGCGCCTGCGGCAGCTCGAGGGTGAACACCGACCCCACGCCCAGCTCGCTCCGTGCGCGAAGGTCACCGCCCATCCCGCGCGCCAGATCGCGGCTGATCGCGAGACCGAGACCGGTGCCCTGCCCCACTCTGCTGTGCGTCCCGTCCACCTGAGTGAAGGGATCGAAGATGAACTGAAGCTTATCCTCCGGGATTCCCTGCCCTGTGTCGGCGACTCGCAGGAACACACGCCCCTTCGCGTCGTCGCGAAGCGCCGCATCGACTGTAATGCGTCCCCCGGCGTCTGTGAACTTCACCGAATTGGAGAGGAGATTGAGCAGAATCTGCTGAAGCTTCTCGCGGTCGGCACGAACTGTCGGCAGACGCTCGGCATCCTTCACCTCGTAGCCAAGTGATTTCACCGCGAGCTGCGGCTCGATCATCGGCGCCAGATCCGCCAGCGCTTCGGCGAGCGACACGTCGGTGATGTCGTAGACCACCCGGCCCGCTTCGATGCGTGAAAGATTGAGAACCTCATTGATGAGTCCAAGCAAGTGGCGCTGGTTTCGCTCGATGCGATTGAGCGCTTCCATCTGATCGTCGGTTACCGATCCGTGTATGCCCATCATCAGCAGCTGCACGTGACCGCCGATTGCGTTGAGCGGCGTTCGCAGCTCGTGGCTCATCGTCGCGAGGAACTCCGACTTCGCGCGGTTGGCTGTCTCCGCCACCGATCGCGCTTCTTCCAGCGCGGTGTTCGTGGCGCTCAGCTCTTCGGCCTGTGCTTCCATTTCCATCGCCTGTGATTCGAGCTCTGCTGCCTGATCGGTCAACCGGTCATTGGTGAGCTCCAGCTCGGCGGTCTGCTGCTGAAGCTGCAGGAACATAAGCTGGAGCTCTGATTGGGCTTTGCGCGCTGCCGCCAGCGCGTCCTCGAGGTCGCCGCGAGTGTGATCGAGCGTCGTCGCCAGAGCGGCCGCCCTGGCCGCCGACTGTCGCGCGAGCTTTGCCTGTGCTGTAGCAACGGCCGCAGTCTGCTCGCCGCGAAATACCGCCGCGAGAAGAGGAAGCAGACAGCGGAGCCACCCAACGTCGCTCGCGGGGCTTTCCGCTCCCACGAGAACGAGAACGATGTCGCGCCCTTCCGCGAATCCGATTACAGAGAATCGATCGTCCGGCGACCGGAACGGAAGAGTCCCGCTGAATTGTCCGCGCTCCACACACTCCTCCAGGAACGCGAGCCACTGCTTTCCCTCAGGAAACTGCTGCGGAAATCCGGGCGCGGAGAGGAGGACGCCTATCTCTTCGTCGCGAATGAAGATCAGGAGACTCTCCGCACCGAATTCGGAAGCGAGCTCGTTTGCCGCGTGCGTGCGAGTATCGGCGCTGGCGAGGAGCGCAGCGTTCTGCAACAGGGAGGGTCTCACCGTGGAGGCCACATGAACGCCAGTCACATCATTCCTCTAGTCCGGAAAGACGCAGACCACGGCCGTGCAGTTGTGGAAGCCGCTGAACTGACCATCGGCGCGAACGATTTGACCGTACGAATTGAATCCGGCGAACGGGACCGACTTGAGCTCCCGTGCCACAGTGTCGAGCTCATCCCCGAAATCGTCGCCGAGCCTCAGGCGGGTGGCGACGCAATCGAAGAAGAGCGCACCGCTGGCAGTGTTGCCGCTTTGCTCGACCTGTCGCACCGCGTCGCGGACCGCTTCGGCGGCGGCGGCGCTGGCGGATTCAACTTGTGTCGACATGATCTGCGCCGTCGCACCCGCGGGCACCTCGGCGGCAAAGCTCACTCCCCCGTCGGCGGAAACACCGAGTGGAACGCGGAGCTTGTGTCCGTCCTGTGACTTTACTCCGACGATGTTGTGGAGGAAGAATGGCATCGGATTCGCGCGATCGAAATCCTGACTGGTTGTTGCCGCATGTGCTTCAAAGGCATCCGCAGCGGGTGAAACATTGAGGCTGACGACGCGCGACTCGTCCGCTTCGGTAACGCGGAGCGGATTGCCTGCCGGTAACCAGCCGTGTCGCGCGCCGATGCCGATTGGTTTGTTGGAGAGAATCTCGAGCGCGACCGCTGCGTTGGAGTGAGCATCGGTGCCGAGGAAGACGTGAGTTGACTTGAAGTCGGCGTTGTCGCCGGCTCCTCCTCCGACGAACTGGTACATGCCGCCGGTTGCGACGGTGAGCTCCTCGATCAGGTCTTCCGTGTGGCCGGCGAGCGCGTCGACGAGAACGATCGCGGTGCGATACCGGAATTCCGCTGAAGCCAGGCCCGTGAATCCGTTGACCAGCTGCGCTGCGGCGTCTGCGCGATCGTTTGCGAGGCGACGCGCGAGTGACGCGTTGAACTTCATGTCGGGCGAGCGGATCGCGATTGCCGAGGTGAGGCCGGTGCCGGAGGTCTGGGTGGTGAATTCGCCGGCCGATGAGCAGCCGATCATTGCTCTGGGGCTGCAGCCGCGGTCGAGGGCTTTGAGGAGAGTTTCGTAGTCGTTGTCGGGAGAGGCGAAGACAAGAAGAGCGTCGGGCTTCGCCCCGTTCAGTTTTTCGCGGATCTGGGTCGCGAGGTCTTCCCCAGCCGCCTCATTGTTGAGGGCCGTGGAGGCGATTGCGATATCGGTCATTTGTAACCGGGTTTAAGAGCTGTGGGCTTTCGTCAGGGAAAAAAGTGCAAGAAATCAGCCCCGCCTTCCCTAGTTTAGTTGAGTTAAGGGGCGTAAGGCAGACTGTCAGGTATTGAGGGCAGCGCCCTCACCGAGGCCTTGAAGGTCGGCAGGTTTGATGGCGAATAGCCCGGTCCTCTCAGCCGCTCGAGAACGGGGCGAGGGAGCAAGGCTTCCTTGGGAACCGATCGGTTCTTGCCGAGGTTGAGCTTCCAGCGATATGTCTTGGTGAGGCCATCGTAAACGTGCTTGGGGTTACTTCGCCAATCCACCATAGACCTTTCAGTGATTCGTGCTGCGGCTCGGCCCAGGGGTTCGCCGACGGCGGGGTCCTATTTAAAAACCTTGTGAAGCCGATCGGGTCGACGAGGAGCCCCGCTTTGCTGAGCTGCGGCGAGCATCCACTCGAGGCTAGCGTCAGCTCGGCATCATTCGATCTTCCCAGAGTCGTAGACCGCAAACCGCGATTCGGAGTTCGCGTCTGTTGATACACGTGTGGTCGTTCCCGATGCAGAAACCGCGGGAAATCAAAGACCGTTTCGGTGATACAAAAACAGCCGCAGTGATATGAAAACGGCATTGTGCGCCATGCTCGTACCTCCAAATTGGACAGTGAACTTCAACTTGGACGGGCATTATGAGAAAACGGGCACGCAGAACCGCAAGATCCAGTATGGCCGAAAACATCACTCCCCCACCCACGGCCGACGTTGCAGATCTACCGCTAGGCCCGACCGGACGTTCGATCATCGTCCTGCGTCCGGGCGCACGCAGCACAAGCATCAAGGCGATCCGCAGCGCCGGGCTGAAGGTTGCATCAACAGCTGACTTCGAAGATGCGGTCGTGAGTGACGCCGAACTCGGCGGTGCCGATGCACTTGTCCTCGAAAACCTGGACATCGCGATTGTTGATGCGAACGTGGATCAAGTTAGAATGATGGAAGCGGCTGCCGACGATACCGAGAACCCGATTCTGTCAGTCGAACCAGAGATGTATGTGATTCCCTTTGGGGATCAGCCTGGTAACGAGGACGACGACGACTCGACGCTCGATCTTGTGACTACGAGCGGATACGAGTATTTGCGTGGCTACGGCGACGCGGTCCAATCGCTATTGGCGCGGCTGCTTGCGGGCGAGCGAAGCGCGTTGGCTGATGAGCCGGGCTCGAGCGTGGCCACCACGTTTGTTGATACCGCTGCACTCACTTGGGGGCTTCAGGCGACCAAGGTTGACAAAAGTAAGTGCGGCGGGAACGGCATCCGTGTCGCCGTCCTGGACACCGGATTCGACTTGCAGCACCCAGACTTCGCCGGGCGTAGCATCGTTTCAGCGTCGTTCGTTCCTGGGGAATCGGTACAGGACGGACATAGTCACGGCACGCACTGCATTGGCACAGCCTGCGGCCCTCTTACTCCTGCCGGCGGAGGACGACGTTACGGGATCGCGCACCAAGCCACGATTCTGGTTGGAAAAGTCTTGAGCAACTCCGGTTCCGGGCAGCAAGGTTGGATACTCGCCGGAATCAATTGGGCAATCCAGAACAACGCGGTTGTGATCTCCATGTCCTTGGGAAGTCCCGTGCAGGTGGGGGGAACGTTCTCCCCGGCCTATGAGCAAGCGGCACTCGCCGCTCTAAACAAGAGTTGCCTGATCGTGGCCGCCGCAGGAAACTCCGGGCAGCATGCGCAATACTTTCCCGTTGGTAGTCCGGCCAATTGTCCATCAGTCATGGCCGTTGCGGCGGTGGACAACAGCCTTCAGCGCGCCGCTTTTTCCTGCATCGCGGCGAACCCGAATGGCGGTGAGGTCAACATTGCCGGACCAGGGGTAGGCGTCTACTCCAGTGTTCCGATCCCCACGCGTTACGGGTCCAAGAGTGGAACGAGCATGGCGACTCCACATGTGGCGGGAATCGCCGCACTTTGGGCACAATGGAGCGGGCTGAGAGCGATGGCCCTCTGGCAAAAGCTCGAGAGTAGCGCACTTGGAATTGGCCAAACTCCTCAGAACGTGGGAGCCGGTCTTGGTCAAGCCCCGAGCTGTATTCGGGTAAGGCCGCCAATTAGGCCACGACCATTCCCGTGGCCGATACGGTTGCCGCAGCCTATTCTGCCGCATCCTCCTTTTCCGCTGCCGGATCCGCCTCCGATCATTCCTAACTTGCCCCCGCGAAGGTGATCTCCAGGCGCACTTC
>JALYJX010000071.1 GCA_030775065.1 Gemmatimonadota bacterium
ACCGGCATGGCTTAATGTTATCTCATCTGCTGCGTGTGATCACGAAAAAGGGCCGCCCTCATCGGGCGGCCCTTCGTCTTCTACTTCACGGACAGGTCAGTTGTCGTTCTGGTCTCCCTCGTTGTCATAGCCAAGTCCATCTGCTTCACGAAATCGATCGAGAATGTTACTGACTACATCCATCCCTTTCTCTCCCAGCGCTGCTGCGCCGTTCCATCCACGTCCGAACCACGCACCC
Organism: Gemmatimonadota bacterium; assembly: GCA_030775065.1. Taxonomy (GTDB): domain Bacteria; phylum Gemmatimonadota; class Gemmatimonadetes; order Gemmatimonadales; family Gemmatimonadaceae; genus UBA4720. Next base: position 239 of record JALYJX010000071.1, read on the forward strand.
AGATCGAGGCGAGAATCCGCCCCCGCTCCGCCAGCCTTGACCTCAGGCGTGACGGGTACACCATACATCTCCATCGCTCCTCCCTGTGTGTTACCAATTCTTGTACGCCACAGCGTTAGTCAAGTTTCGGGCCGGACGCAAAAAACACAAGCTGGAAGTTTGCCCTATCAGCAATTGGACGATTGGCCGCCGTGAAAGTGACAGGGTAGCGGAATCAGTCGATCTGATCGGCCCCGATTCCGCGCGTCGCGAAAATCCTGGCCACGGCGTCGCCGATCTTGTTGTTGGGGGTGCTCGCGCCAGCCGTGACTCCGACTCGCACCGGACCTGCGCCGGGCAGCCACTCGGGAGCCTCGGCCTCAAACTTCGTCCCCAGTGGACGGTGCCGGATAGTCGCGGACTCAGGCTCGATTGCCGCGGCGTCCTCGACGTGGTAGGTGCGGACCGTCTCCGAGCACAGCGCGGCAAGTGACAACGTGTTGCTGGAATTGAATCCGCCGATGACGACCATCACGTCCAGAGGATCGCGCAGCAGCTCGACCACCGCATCCTGCCGCTCCTGAGTCGCGCTGCAGATCGTATCGAAGGTCCTGAAGTTTTCCCGGGCGTAGTCGGCCCCGTGCGCGCGCAGCATGGCGTCGCCGACTTCCGCACCGATCGCCAGCGACTCCCGAGCCAGCATCGTCGTCTGGTTTGCAACGCCGATGCGCCTTAGATCACGCGCGGGATCGAACCCCGGAGACACCGCATGAGAGAATTGCTTCATCAGCGTTTCCGCCGAGGAGTGCCCCTCGATGAAGTCGCAGACCGCGCGCGCCTCATCCATGCTCCGGACAATGATGTAGTGACCCGGCCCGTGCTTCGCCGTCTGCGACGCCGTCGCGCGCGTCTCCTCATGGTAGTACTTGCCATGGATGAGCGCCGTGAACCCCTCCCGGGCGTAGCTCTCGACTCGCTTCCATACATTGAGCACCGACCCGCAGGTCGTATCCACCATTACGCAGCCAAGCGCGCGAAGCGTCTCAAAATCCTGAATTGTGACCCCGAATGCCGGCAGGATCACGACATCATCGGGACGCACGATGGAGTAATCGATCCCCACAGGAGTCGGCAACAGTATCTCCACGCCCATCTCGCGGAGCTTTGTATTCACGTGCGGGTTATGGATGATCTCCCCAGCCAGGAAAACCCTCCGGTCGGGGAACTTCCGCCGGGTCTGGTAGGCGTAGTCCACGGCCCGCTCCACCCCGTAGCAGAAGCCGAATTCGCGGGCTAAACGAACGGTCACTTCCCCCGCCGTCAGGGTGTATTCCCGGGCCTTAAGCAGATCGACCAGGCGCCCGTTATAATCAGAGGCCAGCTCCTCCTGAACCTCAGCCTTGAGCCCGAATCCCTTCCGAAAATAGACGTGAGGGTTTGGGGGCCCCGCGGGAACCGCCAGCGTCGGCCCGGCAGGTGCAACGTCAGGATGCGTCGCGGCGGAATCTTTTACGGGTGAGTCAGGCATATCAGTGAATTTAGTGTGGCATCAGGTGTGATGCCGATTTCAGAGGAGAGCATGATCTCGACCGTCGCGGGATCCAGCGGAAACGGGTCTCGAGGGAACGGTTCCGGAGGAAATGGCTCGAACGGGTCTCATTCGAATGGTCATCACTCGAATGGGGAGCGCGTGCTCAGTCTCGCGCCCATCGGCGTTGAGCTGGGCCCGCGCACGCTCATCGCGCCGCGAGCTATTGCCAAAGGTGAAGCAATCGGAGTCGTAGCCCCGTCGTATTCGCCCAGATCAGGCCCACTCATGCGCGGCGTCAATGCGCTCGAGCGTGCCGGCTACGAGGTCATCCTCGATCCGGATATTGCGCAGCTCAGGCGCTTCCAACGACTCGAGGACGAGCGCCGGGCGTCGAACTTCATGGGCATGTGGCTGGACCCGCGAATCAAGGCTGTCATCGGTGGCACGGGCGGCTATGGCGCGGTTCGCATGCTGCCCTATCTCGAGCCCGAGATCTTCACGAACAATCCCAAGATCTTCGTTGGCTACTCGGACATAACGGCGCTGCACCTCTGGCTGATGCGACAGGCAGGCCTTCGCGTGTTCCATGGCCCTACCGTTGACGATCTCATCCCCATCGCTCGCGACCCGACTACGAGCTCGTTACTGACTGCATTGACGACGCCTCGACCTTCCACGCCTCTCGGACGCGACATCGCGCGCTCGGTGAAGCCGGGCCGCGCGACCGGGCGGCTGACAGGCGGGAATCTCTCGATGGTGCAGCAGACAATCGGCACGCCGTACGAGATCGAGACGCGCGGAGCGATTCTCTTTCTGGAGGAGACGCACGACCCGATGTCGGTCGCCGACGAGCGCCTCGTGCATCTTCGCGCCGCAGGTCTGCTCCGCGATGTGAAGGGAATTGTCTTCGGCCAGCTCTCGCTCGACCGGTCAGAGGAAGACGAGTTCGAGAACTTCCTTCTCGATCTGCTCGCTGATCTCGACGTGCCGATCCTGATGGATTTTCCAGCCGGCCACGAAGTGCCGAACCTCACGCTTCCACTCGGCACCGAGGTCGAGCTGGTGGCCGACCAGGTCACCGGCTGGCTCACCTACAAGGAGGAAGCTCTCTCCAGCACCGAGCCGGATCCTTCGCTCGACCTTCAGAACGAAGTTCCGTTCACTACCGAGACGGTAGCGCCCTAAGGCAGCGCCTCATCAATAGCGACGCACCAGGCGTGAAGCACCATCAGGTGAACTTCCTGGATATGCGCCGTGTCAGTGCTCGGGACCGCGATGAGATGATCAGCTTCTCCTCCAGCGAGCCCTGCTGATCCGGTCAGTGCCACCGTTACGGCACCCCGTGCTCGCGCCACCACGAAGGCACTGAGGACATTTTCGGATTTTCCGCTCGTCGTGAGCCCGAGCGCAACGTCGCCCGGTTGAGCAAACGCGGCCATCTGACGGTCGAACACCGCGGGATACCCGAAGTCGTTGCCGATGCACGTGATCGTCGCCGCGTCGCTGGCCAGCGAGACAGCTGGATGAGGACGCCGCCGCGCGCGAAAACGCCCGACGAGCTCTCCCGCGAGATGGCTCGCCTGTGTCGCGCTTCCGCCATTGCCGAAGCAGATGACTTTCCCCCCGCTTGCGAGCGACTCGATGATCGCCCGCCCAGCGGCAGCCGCAGCCGATGCCAGCGTTTCAGCGCTCGCCGAGACTACCTGCTCGTGAGCGCGGAAATGATCCACGAAGCCGTCGATCAGATCCGATCGAACAGAAGTTTTCTTTCGCCTGGTCATCGGCCGCGAAATCTACCGGGCGGCTTCTTCCCCCGCCCGCGGCGCTGCTTCCGCGCCGCCGCCAGCTCTCGCGCACGGCGCTCCTCACGCGACGGTGCCTCGACCCTTTCTCCCTCGTCGTGGAGCTCGTCAGGAGACCACGGCCGCTCGAGAATCTCCTGCAGCTCGTCGAGCGAATCGGCGCGAATTGCGCCACGTTGCCCGCGAATCACCACGAACCGAAGCGGCCGGTCGAGGACCGGCAGCTCCGACTCGCTGATCGTGCGCGCGAGCTTCTCCGGGAGTCGAAGGCGGGCCACACCGGTTCGCTGCCCGTCCCGCTCCTCGACGTCGTAGTCGATGTCGATCTCCCTGTCGCGAATCTCCACGGTTGAAGGGAGTTCGGCAAAGCGCTCGCTGACTTCTAAAGGCACGAAGGCCTCGCGTCGCAGGCGGAAGCGCGCGTTTCTGAAGTCGTCCATCGACTGGACCGGCTCGAGCTGCTGCTCGTACCACAAAGTGAGGTCGGCGAATCCGAGGCGCGGCGTCGCACCGCCGGACCTCCGATAGGTTTCCCGGATTCCTTCGATTGCCGCCCGGTTTCGCTTCACCGCGGGATGCCGCGCCTCACCACGCGCCATCGCTTCGGCAAGTGCGCGCCGCGCGCGGTCCGCATTCTCCGGGGAAAAATCCTCCAGCGGCTCGATCTCGCGCTCGAGCTCGAACCCGAAATATTCCAGAGTGCGCGTCAGCACGAGCTGTCCACCCTTTCTCTTCGGATCGTAAGCGATCTCCACAACGCCTCGTGTAGCGTACCGGCGAATGAGGTGCATCGGGATCTGCGTCCCCTCGACTGCCGCGCGCGGCGACCCCGACCGGTCGGCGAAGTAACGGATCTCACCGGCGATTGCGCCCCAGCTGCCGCACACGCTGGTTCTCGACACTCGCGCATTCATTCCGTCGGCAGTCTCCTCGTCAATCACGAGGTCGAAGGGCATGAAGCGCGCTAAAAGCTCGGTGAATTTTCCGTGAACATGGTCACGCGCGAGAACCATCTTATCGGGGAGTGGCATTCCGAGTGCGCGAAACACGCTCGCCATCCCGAGAGCAGTGTCCTCGATTGCCTTGATGAGAACTCCACGCCTTTCCGCCCATTTTTCAATGCGCTCATCGAACAGGTGACGGGGAAGGCCGTATACCTGGCCGACGTAACCGCATCTCGAGTATGCCTCGGCGTACAGATTGTATGCGGTCAGATGATCGCTGCCTGCAACCGTAATCCCGGCGAGATCTCTTTCCTCGCGCGTCATCCGGTGCAGCGATTCAAGGGAGCTCATCACGGCCAGGTACGGGATGAGATCGTCGTCCGCGTTCACAAGCAGCTCCGCCCATGGTCTGTCCACGGGCATCGCCTCGACCTGCTTTCCATAATGCGAAAGGCGCCCGTTCTCGATTATCCCGCGGCTCGTCAGCAGCTCGACCGCGCGCCGGTAAGCGATGCGGTCCAGCGGAACGGGAAGATCGAGGGACGATGCGTCCACGCCGAGATCGGCACAGGTCATCGCCACTCTTTCCGAATCGCCGGCGAGCTGAAATTCGGGCGCAGTGGGCTTGAGTGACTCGAAGTGGATGTCGCGGTCCGACAGGATGAACACGCGCCCGCCCTCGACCCGCCCGTGAACGCGCCCCGCCATCTGCAGAATCTCGTTCGCGCCGAGGTGCATTTTCGTCAGCACGTTTCTGCCACGCTCGATGATGTTGCCGAATCGCGAGTCGTCGATGACCACGGTGTCGAGGCCCCGCACGTTGAGCGCGCTCTGACCCGCGGCTGTCATCGCGAGAAAGTATGGCCTTTTCTCCTCGGCCTCGAGGAATGGCCTGATCACGCGGATGGGCTCGCCGCCGTGGTAGTACGCGGTGTTGATTCGGGGAAAGCTCGATTCCACCAGACGAGCGGCTTCCTCGACTCCGGCACGCGTCGGCAGGAACATCCCGACGCCGCGTCGCTTCTTGATCACGTATTGGAGAAAGCGGTCGTCGAGAAATTCCTTTGGATCCTTTCGAACGATTTTCACGTTCGCCGCCCTCGCAGGGTCGAACGCGTAGCTCTGAAGGACCTCCGCCGCGTCGAGGTATCGGGCATAGAACGTCGGATCAACTGTCGCGGAGAGCCAGATGAAGCGGCAGCCGACACGCTTGCCGAGCGCGAGACAAAGCTCGAGCTCCGCCGAGGTCTGGTGGATTTCATCGACCACGAGCGTATCGGTGGGCAGGATGTCGCCGTCCTGGTACCAGCGACGCGCAATCCCGGTCGTGACGATGATGACATTCCAGCTCGGAGTCTCGGGCGTGGCCTCCCGCTCGCGATTCACGACGCCGACGCGGAGGTCCTCCGTGCGAAGGATCGTCTCCGCGATCGGCCTGATTGAAAGTGTCTTGCCGGTTCCAGTTCCGGCGACGATTCCGAAACCCTTGCCGGCTGCGGCAAGTGAGCGGAGCTCCTCCCCGTGCTGCTCCTCGAGGAGAGTGCCGAGATGAAGGCCCAGTGCGAGCTCGATTGTCTCGCAGGCGGCGCGCGTGGGGGCGATGACGATGACGCGACCGGTAGGCGGCTCCGCCGCGACGAATGCATCGTGGTCGGGCGGAAGGTATTTGTCCTGGACGGTTCGCATGACTTCGGCAACTTGCATAAAAAAAGCCCCGGGTGGAATCGCTCCACCCGGGGCAATCGATCGGGCGTCAGTCGTCGCCCCTTCCCCTTCCGTTCCTGCGGTACTTGTCCGAGTTCCCTCTGGCGCCCTTGTATTTGTCGCCATTCACCTTGTTCGTGCGATACACACCGTTGCGGTAAACACCGTTGTCGCTACGGTTGCGGTTCGCGCGGTTACGGCTGGCGCGATAGCGGTCATCGTCGTCGTCATCATCGTCTCGGTTGATCCGGTACAGTCCGCCAGACTTGTTCTTGGCGTACCTGCATTTCTCGTGGTAGCCCTGCGAGTTCTGCTTGTACGTGCAGATCATGCCATTCTTTTCGTAGCGACGCGTGTTGCTGACGTTGCGGTTGTTCCGATTGTTCCGATTGTTGCGATTGGTGACGTCGCGGTCGATGATGACCATGTTGCCGCGCGCATCCCGTCGCGCCCGCTCGATGACGACGTTTCCGTTGCCGTCAACCCGGCGGCGCTGGTAGATCCCGTTGCCGTTTCCGTCGCGACCGATGAGCTGCCACGAACCGTCGACCCTGCGGCCGTTGAGAATATCGCCGGTGCGCACATCGCCGTTGCGCACATCGCCTGTCGCGATCCGACAGTTCACGTCGTACCATCGGCAGCCAGTCTGCGCGGAAACGGGCGTCGAAATCGCCAATGCGGCGGTGCCGATGCCGAGTGCGAGAAATAAGCGTTTCATTGCTGCGTCTCCCCTAGTAACCGAGAATTAGTTTTGCAGGATCGCGGCCGCTCTTCCCCTTCTTGGGCTTTGCATAGCCCTTCCTCGGAGAATCGTCGCCGAAAATGACCGACCCGTTGGCCGGGCGGTTACGGACCGCGGTCACACAATCCGTCGGTGCGGGCTGCTGGTCCGGAGGAACTCCCTCGATCCACACCCTGCACATTCCCTGCGGCGGTCTGTAGGCCGGCGGAATTGCCGGCTGTTGCTTCGGCGAGACCTTCGGAAACTTCGGCATTGGTATGCGCGGAATCCCCTGGGCCTCAGCCGAGCCGCTCACCGCAAAAATCGCAAGAGCGAGCAGAAGCAACCGCCATCTATCCATCTTCCCCGCGGTATCCCGCAGGTAATCAAGGTTGGTCATGCCAGCTACAGGGGCAGGAGGCATGCCAAACACGTGGATAGGCCTTAACTCGTTGCTCGGTAATGATTTAAACTCTCTCTTATTCATTTGAATCAACCCCTCGGTGTCCCCGATTCTGGACACGGTTTTGACGCTGCTGGGACGCTCAAAGCAGTCCTTCACTTCTACCCCGTTCAGCCGTCCGCGTTATCGCCTGGCTCACGGTTATTCGCGGTACATAGCCGAGCTCCGTTCGCGCACGTGAGATATCGAGAACCCTGTCGCTCGTGAGAAACGCGATGCTATCCACGCGCGGCAGCTTCACGCCCGCAACGCGGCCGGCAATCCGGTTCAACCAAAGGTACAGTTCGATGGGGCCGGCGGGGATAAAACGCGGAAGATCGACTTCAGCGTGCAGGGCTGCCGCGATCGCTCGCACCATGTCGGCGATGGTAATCGCTTCGGGGCCGGCGAGGTTGTACGTCCTGCCGGATGTCAGCGGCATCGTGCCGCAGAGAATGAGACCATCGACAATGTCCGCCACATCTGCGGGATGATGCCGGGTCTTGCCCTGCCCGATAAGCCGCAATCGCCGCGCGGCAACGGATCGGAATATCGGCATCCAGCTTCTGCACCCGGGCCCCAGTACGGCTGTAATGCGCGCAATCACGAATGCAACCTGCGCGTGCTCGCGAAGCGCCGCCTCCGCTTCAGCCTTGGAGCGGGAGTAAGCTGAGTCTGGGTTGAGAATGCTATTCTCGCCGACAGCCTCCGGCCCGGGACGGCTTCCGTATACGGCGGCGCTGCTCGCGTAGACGATCCGTTCGGCTCCGGCGCGCGTCGCCGCGCGGGCGATATTCGAGGTCCCATCGATATTCACCGCCTGCACCTCGGCCATCGAGCGCGCGCCGTGGCCTTTTGCGCGTGCCAGGTGATAGACGATTTCAGAACCGCCCACGGCGTTCCCGACCTCCCGCTGACTTCTGACATCGCCGGTGATCACTTGAACACCCTTTGCCGCGAGGTAGCTCGAGTCGGCGGTCGGACGCGCGAAAGCCGTCACCTCGTCGCCTCTCTCCAGCAGCCGGTCGATGAGGTGCGAGCCGATAAATCCCGTAGCACCCGTGACCAGCACCTTCAACTTGCGCCGAGCTCCGCCCGCTTTTCGGTGATCAGCTCCGAAAAAATCGAACGAATGCGGCCGGCGTGCCGGGCTGGACTGCCGGCGGCGGCAAAGCGCTCGACGACATCAGGCGGTAGCCGCTGCGTAGGAAATGTTTTGCGTGATCCAACCGCGCGGATGCATTCCGTCAGCGCTCGCTCGTTTCCATTTGGAAAAAGCAATCCATTCACGTTGTCCTCGACGAGCTCGGCGAATCCTCCAGTCGCGCTTGCGATGACAGGCACGCCGCGCACGGTGGCCTCCAGGGCAATGAGTCCGAATGGCTCTGCCCAGAGCGACGGGGCAACCACCGCCCATGCATTAGCCAGCTCGGCCTCCACACGGTCGCGCGCCACTTTGCCGGCAAATTCAACACTGTCGCCGATATCCAGAGCGTCGACAAGATCCTCGAGAGCCGCGCGCTCAGGCCCGTCTCCAACGATGCGCAGGTGCGCATCGGGCACTGCATAGAGAGCACGGGCGAAAGCGCGGATCAGAAGCGGTACTCCCTTTTCTCTGCTGAGCCGGCCGCAATAGACGAAGAGCGGAGTCGCCTCCGGCGCGCGCCGGAATCGCGAGCCGGCCGGCCGAACGCCCAGAGGCACATGTTCGGCGCGCACACCAGCTGTCTCGAGCTCCTTCTGAATCCAGCGGCTCGGGCTGACGACGCGATCCGCGCGCGACAACGCGCTGCGAATCATCGCGTAGCGTGGACGATCTCTCAGCCAGTGCGCCGCGGAGACGCACCCATTGCGCTGGCAGACAATGCCGGCGCTAACCGCGCAGAGGGCAGTGTCAGGAAGGAGCTTCGTACCCAGCGGGCAGATGCACTTGTAGTCCATGACGCCGACAACGGTGGGCACGTTGCGCAGTCCGGTGAGCGCGGCCGGTGAAAGGTGATAAGCGAAGTGACTGACGAACGCGACATCGGGACGAAACTCACGCGCTACCGCGCGCACCCGTGTAACGGCGAATGGGTTGACGATCTGCAGGAACGCTTGCGCGGAAGCCCGGTCGCTTCCCCGGATTTTCTCATGGGGCCGAACCTCGTCATCGAACGCAGCGCCGCAGGCGAGTAGTCGCACCTCGTCGCCGGCGGTTTGCAGCGAGTCGCGCAGAGTCATGATGTACGACTCGGCTCCGCCCGCGTTCGAATTCCAGTCTGTGACGAGAAGAACGCGCATTCGGCGCTTCATATCCTTTGCGGTGGGACGGGTCTCGCGGTTCTTGCCGATTCCTCGGCGGCGACAACCGCTTCGAGGCTTCGTATGCCGTCTTCCAGCGATGCGGCTGTGCGGGGGCCTCCCTCGGCTTCGGCGACGAAAGCGCGAAGTGCGCGAATGTAGGACGGATCGCCCGCCGGCCGCAGCATGCGCCGCAGCCGCCACGCCGCATTCGCTCGTCGCGGTGCAATCCGGCCGCGACGCGCGCCGTACCCCAGTCGCCGCGGCTCCAGCACCGTGAGCGAGGCGCTGTGACGATCTACGCGGAGCATTCCGCGCTCGCAGATGAACTCGAGATGATCAGCGGGACCCGAGCGAAACGAGAAATGACTCTGCACTCCCACGCCGCTTTTCATGAGAATCTGCACGCTGGCTTCATCGTGCTGGCTTTCCACTGAAGCGATGGACGCGCCGATTACGCCGATCTCGTCGTCGAGAAACCATCGCATGAGGTCGAAGTGATGCGACGCCAGGTCGAGCAGAACGCCGCCACCTGTGTGCCGCCATCGCTTCCAGGCGGGCATAGCCGCCAGAGGGACGGGCTCGGACCACGTCGTCTGCACAGCGCGCACGTCGCCCACGCGGCCGTCCCTGAGAATCGCTCGCGCCTGCTCGTACAATGGATGCAGGCGCCGGTTGAATCCGGTGACGACCGTCACACCCGCGAGCGCAACCGCTTCGGCAATGCGCGACGCATCAGCCAGGGTCGTGGCGACAGGTTTCTCGAGGTAGATGTGCTTGCCCGCCCGTGCAGCGGCGACGGCCACATCAGCGTGCAGATGCGTCGGCACCGAGATTATCACCGCCTCGATATCCGGGCGCTCGAGAATCTCCTCGGCGCCACCATGCATCGAGCCGCGCACCTTGCGTCTGACCCGTTTGCGAGCGTCCTCATCCGGGTCCGCCGCGGCCACGACCTTCACTCCGCGAATGCGCCGGAGCGCGGGAAGATGGCAGTAGTACGCCACGGCGCCGCAGCCGATCACTCCCACTCTCACGACGCAGGCTTCCAGACCGGTGAGGGACGTGCCACGTAACGCATCTTGTGCAGCTCGTACTCTTCCATTCGGATGCGCGCTGACGCGTTCGCACCGGCCAGATAGCCGACGACTTCGCCTGCCGTTCGGACAACGGCGCCGATCACGAGCGCGGCGCGAGTTCCGCGCGGCAAGGCACCGCGGCGCCCAAGAACGCGCACTGGCCCGGCAATGCGAGAGAGGATCACGACTGGAATGAGCGGCGACGCACAAACATAGAACAGTCGCCTGCCGAGCGACCACATTCCCTTCCGGTGTGAGCCCACCATGAGTCCGGAGAGATAGCGTTCGTGAGTCCAGCCCTGACGCCCAACGTTGATATGACCGATGCGAGCGGCCGGCTCGAAGTACGCCCTGCGGCCACGCTCGCGCAGCGTGATGGGCAGCTCATCGCCGCTCGCGAGCGCCCTCTCCAGCACGCCATTCAGCTCGAGCAGAACCTGACGCTTGTACGAGACGTTCCACGTTGGGCCACCACCAATTTCTCCCGCTGAAAGCTCTTCGCTCCATTGACCGTAATCCATCAGGAACGCTGCCCAGCTCCAGACCCCGTCGGGATTCGCGTTGCTGAGCCCCGGGACCACGATGTCCCATGGCTGCTCGTGTGCGCGAAGCAATGCAGAGGCGAACTCCGGCTCGGGGAAGCTGTGTGTCTCGCCGAGGAATACCACGGGCGCGGCTGCGGCGCGCACACCTGCGGCGCGGGCCGTTGCCATCGGCTCGATGCTCCCGAGCTCGACGACTTTGAGCGCCGCGAATCCTGCCATGGCGCCCTCGTCGAGATCGAGCTGCGCCTTCGACGGCGCGACGATGACGATCTCGAGCTGATCGGCCACTGTCTGCGCACGAAGCCGGTCGACGACGCGCGCGATCGTCTCGAAGCGATCGGTGACGAGAATCACCGACATTCGCGCAGCGCTCATGTGGATTGAGTCAGCGTTACAGTCTCGACCACCGCGCGTCGGCGGGACGCGCTGCTTCCGCGAGGCGCGGTGACGGCGTGGTTGCCCGAGCCTGTTGCGACGAAACAGTTCGGCGGGAAAGCCGTCGGAGCAGTCGCAATCCCCATTGCTCGGCTGGATAAACGCGCGCCCTCAGACCGGACAGCTCGTATCGCTCGATGAGCTTGCTGACGATCGTGCGACGCGGCCTCGTCCCCGCCCACGGTGTCATATCGAGATACTTGAAATAGAGGAGCCTCTCGGGATCGCCCCCCGGATACTTCCACGGCTTGAGGTATCCCGCCCAGTGAACTATCCACGGCTGTTGATTCGCCTGCAGAGAGCCCTTGCCTGCGATGGCGCGCCGGGCGCGCCTGGCTCGCGGGATGCTCGCGTTGCAATTCCACCGCGGATCGAGCTCTTCCCATTTTCCGGCGAGAACGGCGTTCAATCCTTCCTGATCCCAGAAGTAGACTGAATCGTGAAATCTCCGGAGATAGTCGAGCACCTGTTGGGGAATTCGGTCCGCGCGCCAGCGGTCCAGATCCAGCACCATGACGCCGGCGTTGAAATACTTCGCATCCCGGGGAATTCCCAATACCCGGTACGCGGCAACGCCGAATGGAGAAGACACCAGCGGGACGATGCTGTCCTGCGCCGCGCGCAAATGACTTCCATTCAGGTCGACGTCCCATAGCGACGCCAGGTCGGCCGTCACGAGGAGGTCGCAATCCAGCCAGATCGCCTTGTGCACGTCGGCGGGCAAAGTGTCGGCAACGGCAAGCTTGTAGTAGGTGGACACCGGCATCCGGCCCCACAGCGGCACGCCCGAGTAAACCGCCGGATCGACGGTCATCCATTCCACGGTTGCCCGTCCCGGCGGCAAACCCTGAAGGAGCTGCTCCTTGCTCTCCGCCTTCACACCGGCATCCATGATGTAGATCGCGGCCTTTCTGTCCGCGCTCAGGTTTGTGAGCAC
>JALYJX010000072.1 GCA_030775065.1 Gemmatimonadota bacterium
ACGCGCGCCAGTATGAGCGAGAGCTTGAGCCGCAGGGGCTCGTCGGCGTTACGGTGACGGTTCGCTTCGTACACGTCCGGAAGGAGCTTGCTGTCCGCCTCGATCGACGCGCGCAGCTCGTCCGGGGGAGGAGCTATCGACGCCGATACCGACAGTCGCTCCGCGAGATCTGCGAGCCCGCTGGCGTAACGGCCGAGGATGGCGTAGCTCGACCGTCGCGCAGTCGCGATGGTGACGTCGGGCGTGACGCCGGGATTGCCGTCCCGATCTCCGCCCACCCAGTTGCCAATTCTGAGCGGCACGAGCTGCTGCATCGCTTCGGACGACGTGCCGAACTCCTCCTCGAACGCCCGCACGAGCGTATCTCGCGCACTTGCTCCCGCGTCGAGAAACCGCGTCTCGAGGTACCAGAGCACGGTGCTCACCTCGTCGTTCACCGATGGGCGATCCTGCCTGACCTCGGCGGTGATCCAGAGCAGCTCGACCTCGCCGTCCAGCATCTCTTCGATCCCACTTCGCTCGACAGCCGGTGCTTCATCATGAGCGAGCAGAAGGTCGGCAACACGCGACTGCAGAGCGAGCAGCGTGCGACGGGTAGACTCTGTAGGGTGCGCAGTGAGCACTGGACGCACATCGAGCCGGAGCATCGCGCGCTCGACCTCCGAAGCTTCGCGGCCGGATTCGCGAAGCTTGCGCATCGCCCACTGCGCCGACGCGGGCTGCGGCTCGGCATTATCGATTTCCCGGTATGCGCGCGCTCGGCGTACGCGATGTACTTGTTCCGCCGTGTTGATGAGCAGGAAGAAAAGCGTGAACGCGCGCGCCGTGAGCGCGCAGCTCTCCAGCGAAAGCGATTCAACGTGCGCGATGAGATCGTCGAGCGAGGGTGCGTCGGGCTCGCCGTGGCGCCGCGCGCGGCAGGCTTGTCGCAGCCCCTCGATCGTCTCGAATGCCGCCTCGCCCTCGAGTCGACGGATCACGCGTCCGAGTGAGGCGGCGAGCCACCGCACGTCGTCGTGAAGCGGGACGTCCTCACGGCGTACTGTTGGGCCGGCAAGAACTTCGCGAGGATCAGAGATTGGGAAAGCTCCTTTGGGTGGCTACTCTATTCTGCAGCGGGCACGGCATGGTAGACCAGCAAGACCGGCAAGAATCTCTTTGTTACCGCGCCTTTCCGATCACGGGAGGAATGGAAAGGTGATCTCCATATTGCCGGCATAGAGTAATTCTCGTGGTATGAACGCGGGAGATTCGGTAAAGCGATGGCGTGCGAACGATGATCCACTCAGCTATCGCATCATTGGCGCAGCGATAGAAGTACATCGCCTCCTCGGTCCGGGCTTACTCGAATCGGCCTACGAGGAGTGTCTGTGTCTGGAGTTGTCGCTGCTTGGAATTCCGTTCGAACGCCAGGTACCGCTGCCAATCGTCTACAAATCAGTAACGCTTCTCCGGGCGTACAAACCTGATCTCATGGTTGACCGAGCGGTAATTGTAGAGCTCAAAACCATCGACAAAATCTTGCCGGTGCACGAGGCCCAATTGCTAACATACTTGCGCCTGTCGGGGTTGGATCGAGCGTTGTTGTTCAACTTCAATTCCGTTCCGTTGAAGTCCGGCATCCGGCGTTTGAACAAATCGACTTCCTCACCGGTCTTGCCGGTCTTCCAAGCCGTGCCCGCTGCAGAATAGAGTGGCCCTTAGAAAAGCGACGAAGCAAGCGGGAGCTGTTAACTCCCTCAGACGGAGGCTGGCGTGACTGCTGCTTCGTCCCGATCGCCTGTGCGAATTCGGTAGACGCTCTCCACGGGAAGCACGAACACCTTGCCGTCACCAACGTCGCCCGTGCGAGCGCTCTCGAGAATGGCGCGCACCGTGATGTCGACGAAATGCTCAGAAACTCCAATCTCGAGCCGGACTTTCTCGTGCAGCGCGACCTTTACCGTGGTTCCTCTGTAGGTCTCCACCTCCTCCATCTCCCCGCCGTGACCCAGCACGCGGCTGACAGTGAGCCCGCGGACTTCGGCGTGATAGAGCTGCTCGAGCACGGCGTTCAGAGAATCCGGCCGGATGATCGCGACGATCAGCTTCATGCAACGCCTGCCTCGACGGCGAGCACCGGCCGCCCGCGCGGATGACGAACGGGACTCTCCGCGTCGTCGTGGAGAACGAGCACGGCGCCTTCGCCCTCCGTGTAAGCCTCCTCACCGTGCTGCGTGATGTCCATTCCCACTCCCTCGCCGCGAACGCTTGCGCGCAGTGGAATCACCAGGCCAACCAGCTTGAGCACCGCCAGGGTGGCAACCAGACTGTAAAGGATCGTCGCGATCACCCCGATGGCCTGGATGCCGAGTTGTGCGGGATTCCCGAACAGCAGCCCGCTGGTTCCGCCCCAGCGCGCGTCGGCAAACACACCTGTCAGCAGGGCACCGCTCATGCCCCCGATCCCATGCGCTCCAAGCACATCCAGCGAATCATCGAGTCGAGTGCGCGCGCGCCAGACTATCGCGAAATAGCTGGGCACTGCGCCAAGCGCGCCCATCGCAAGAGCGGAGAGTGGTGAGACAAAGCCTGCCGCCGGCGTGATCACGACGAGGCCGATTACGATCGCGGTCGCCGCGCCCACGGCAGTCGCGCGGCGCGTGCGAAAGGCGTCGAGAGCCATCCACGCCGCGAGCGCGGAGGTGGGCGCGAGCAGGGTGTTGGTGAAGGCGAGTGCGGCGGCGCCGTTCGCCGCGAGCGCGCTGCCCGCGTTGAACCCGAACCAGCCGAAGTAGAGCAGGCCGGCGCCGAGCAGAACGAAAGGAACGTTGTGCGGGAGCATCGCCTGTCGCCCGAAATCCTTGCGGCCGCCCACCACGCTCGCGGCGACGACAGCAGCAACGCCCGCGTTGATGTGCACGACGGTACCGCCGGCGTAGTCCAGCACGCCCAGCTGCGCGAGCCAGCCTCCACCCCAGACCCAGTGCGCGATTGGCGCGTAGACAACGAGCGACCAGATCGCAATGAATGCGAGGTACGCGCCGAATCGCATTCGTTCAACGATCGCGCCCGCGATCAACACCGCCGTGAGAATCGCGAACGTGCCCTGGAACGCCATGAACAGGAGGTGTGGTATAGTACCGTGCGCTTCGATTCCCACACCGTTGAGCAGCAGATAATTCCAGCCGCCGATCCATCGCATCGATCCACTGAAGGCGAGCGTGTAGCCGATCAATGGCCAGAGTACGCCGACGACGGCCAGCGCGCCGACGCACATCATCATCGTGTTGAGCGCATTCTTGGCTCGAACGAGGCCTCCGTAGAAAAACGCGGCGGCGGGTGTCATGAGAAGCACGAGCGCGGTGCTCATGAGCATCCACGCGGTGTCCGCGGGCACGATGTCGGGCGTCACGGCAGATTCCCGCGATTGTGCGAGCGCATATGGGCCAGGATTGTGGGGTTGGACGCCGATTTCCTCAGGCCGGCAACCTAAGACCCTCCTGGCTGACTGTCAACGAAATCGTGCAGGAAATGCACGTGAGCGCAATCACCGCGGTCGATTTTGGTGTCAGAACAGCAAAATGTGGGCTCAATCGTGCTCGGGACGCAAGGAGCTCAGCTGACCTCCGCACTTCCTGCAGAACTTCGCGTCAGTGAGGTGACCGCGGATACCGCATTCCGGACATGAATGCTGGTTCAGCACTATCTCGCGCGAGACCTGGGCAAGCTCGGCGGTAAAAATTCCCGTGGGGACCGCGATAATTCCATAACCGAGAATCATCACGACGCTCGCAAGCAGTTTCCCAAGCGGTGTCTGCGGCGTTACGTCACCATAGCCAACCGTCGTAAGAGTTACCACTGCCCAGTACATGCTCGCAGGAATGCTCGTAAATCCGTTTGCTTCTCCCTCGACCACATACATCACGGCGCCAATGAGTACGACTACGCTCAGAACGACCGACAGAAAAACCAGAATCTTGTGACGGCTGGCACGAATAGCCTGGCCGAGTATGGCTCCCTCCGAGAGAAACTTTCCGAGCTTGAGAACACGGAAAATCCTGAGGAGGCGCAATACGCGAACGACCAGCAGGTAGCGGCCGGCTGGAACGAAAAGGCTCACGTATGACGGCAAGAGGGCGAGCAGGTCGACGAGACCGAAGAAGCTGAGCGCGTACCGCAGCGGGCGCCTTACGGCCAGCAGCCTCACGATGTACTCGACTGTGAAGAGCGCAGTGAACCCCCACTCGGCGAGGCGTAACGCATTCGAGTATCTGCTGCTGAATTCGCGCGAGCTGTCGAGCATGACCGTCGCGACACTCAGCACGATCACGACGATGAGTGCGACGTCGAATGCCCGGCCTTCGGGAGTGTCCGCCTCGAACACGATTTCGTGAAGCCGCGCACGCCATGGGACTTCGGAGGCGTGTTCGGCGTCCGGACCCGGACGGTCGCCAGGCTGAACCTTGCGGAGCGAATCGAATGTGTTCATGGGCGCTCAAGGATTGTGCGCCGCCACCTTTGACGTCGTCAAGGCGGTCGACCGGCAACCGCGAATTCGACCGTGTATCGCAGCTCCGCGAAGCGGCGGAGCAAGTCGCCGGCATCGAGACCTTGCCGCTCAGGTCCCGATAGATCGGCCAGGACCTCGCCACGGTGCATCATGATCGTACGATCACCCTGCTCGAGCGCCTGTTCCATGCTGTGCGTGACCATCAGCGTGGTGAGCGAATGCTCGCGGACAACCTGGTTCGTGATTTGAATGACCTGTTCTGCGGCGCGCGGGTCGAGCGCGGCAGTGTGCTCATCGAGCAGAAGCAATTGCGGCCGCTTGAGTGTGCCCATGAGCAGCGTGACTGCCTGGCGCTGTCCCCCGGAGAGCGTACCCATCGACGCCTTCAGCCGTTTCTCGAGGCGCATTCCGAGGCCCGACAGGAGCGTGTGATATCGCTCGAACGCCGAGCCACTCAATCCCACGCGCAGAGTGCGCCGACTGCCGCGAAGCTCCGCCATCCGCAGGTTCTCGGCGACAGTCATCGACGGGCATGTACCCTTGAAGGGATCCTGAAACACACGCCCGATCAGAGCTGCGCGACGGAATTCCGACTGCCGGGTAACATCGATTCCAGCGATCCGGATGGTGCCCGCATCCGGAAGAAAACTTCCCGCGATTGCGTTGAGCAGCGTCGATTTGCCCGACCCGTTCGTGCCGATCACCGTCACGAACTGGCCCGACGGTATCAGAAGGTCCACGCCGCGCAGCGCAAGCACGCGTTCTCCTCCCGGCTGCGTGAAAGTCTTCTCGAGCCGCTCGATCTCGATCATCGCGCCGCCGCCGCTCTTGCTCGTCGCCGGTAGCGCAGCTTGGGCAGCGCAAGCGCGGCGAGCACGAAGGCTGCCGTGGCCAGCTTGAGATCGATGGGGTTGAGGCCGGCACGAAGGGCCAGCGCCACGAGGCCGCGGAAGAGGACGGCGCCGGCCGCTACCATAATGATGGTCACCCCCAGCCCCCTCCGGTTGAAGAGGAGAGTCTCGCCCATGATCACCGCTGCCATGCCCGCGACCAGCGTTCCCACTCCCATACCGACGTCGGCGAAGCCCTGCTGCTGAGCCATCAATGCTCCGGAGAATGCAACGAGACCGTTCGCGAGGGCGAGACCGAGCTCGATCATCCGACGCCGGTCGACACCCTGGGCCGTGATCATTGCCGGATTGTCACCAACGGCGCGCATCGCCATTCCGAAATCCGTTCGCAGGTACCACGTGAGAAGCCCGCCCAGGACGAGCGCAATCGCGAAGAAGAGCACGCCCAGTGAAAGGTCGTCGGACCAGTTCACCGAGGCGGGAATAATTCTGTGCACGTCTTCCACGAGCGTGTGAATGTCGAGGAGCGACACGTTCGACTTTCCCATCACGTGCAGGTTCACCGAGTACAGCGCGGTCATGACTAGAATGCCGGCGAGCAGGTCCTTCACCCCGAGTCGCGTGTGCAGAACGCCTGTGACATAGCCCGCGACCATACCGGCCAAAAGCGCGACGAACGTGGCCATGAGCGGATCGCTGCCCGCAACGATCATGGATGCCGCTACCGCTCCGCCGAGGGGGAAGGTTCCATCGGGACTGATGTCCGCGAAGTGGAGCACGCGCGACGACAGATACACTCCCCACGCGAGCGCAGCGAACGCGAGACCTTGCGTGACTGCGACAAGCCAGAACTCCAATGGATTGCTGCGCCGCCGTACGGGCTGCTGCTCGATCGAGCGGTTGGCAACGGCCGAGGATGCCGGCACGGCGCTTGTCCCAATCACTGAGTCGGCGCGGCTCACGATTGCGGCAGGGACAGTGACACCGTACTCCTTCGCCGCGTTCAGGTCGACTATGATCTCGCGGTTCTCCGCGACCTGAAACGGGATGGTGGCCGGATCCGCGCCGCGCAGCACGCGGATCATGATCAACCCCATGTCGTAGCCATTGGCGAAAAAGCTGAGCCCCATCGCTAGCACTGCACCCTGATTGCTGGTCGACGTTGTTACGAGCGGCAGCCTCGCCTGCCGAGTGGACTTCACCACGGCGGCGAATGCACCACCGATCATGACGCTCGGGATTTGCAGCACACCGCCTGCGCCGTTTGCCTTGAGCGCCTGGATGCCGGCGCCTATGTCGCCTGGCGCGGTGCACGCGACCGTCACGAGGCGAACGCCAGCGGCCGCCGCGGCTTTTTTTGCCATCTCGAGGTAGAACTCCGCGAACGGGTCCGCGGGATCGAACAGCGTGCCCCACGCCTCCACATCCGGAAATGCTTCGTGCGCGAGGAAGATTGCGGAGTCCACGGGGAGAGGAATTTCAGCGCCCGTGACGTTGGGCCGATGATTCGTTGGCGATGTTCCGGCGCCGATGACATAGGGATTCGCGACAGCGCCGAATATGATCGGCCGATCGGTGATCGCCTTCAGTGCGGCCTGCGTGGCGACGGAAGAAATCGTGGCGACGTGCGTAACGCCTTGCTGCACGAACTCGCTCATTATGAGTGCGAGCGTAGGGATGTCCCCCTGCGCGTTGCGCTCGAGGATCGTTATGGTCGAGTCGCGGACGTATCCAGAGTCGGCCAGGGCGCGGAAGAAGCCGTCGCGCGCATCGTCAAGTGGCAATGAGGACGAGACCTGCGCATACCCGATGATGTTGCGCGGGTTCTCGGTCTTGGTGCCACACGCGGCGGCGACCGCGAGCGGCACGAGACACATTGCAATGCGCAGCCTTCCCACGTCTGTGAAGGGAATGGTCGAGCTCCGTTGTGCAGTGGCACTCGAGCGTCAACCAGGGAAGCGCGCTTGGGTCTCTGAGCCACGGTTCGCTGGTGATGAGCGAACAAGTCTATGGCCCCGTTCGGGGCGAACTGTCAAGAGCGCAGAAGCCGCTCGATACTCAGGCGCGGTATGCCGTCAAGCCTGCCTGACTATGAGTGGTGGGCCGGGTTATGGTTGTCCGACGACCTTCAGCGGCAGGTTGCTCTGGCCGGTGCCGTTGTTTCCCAGCTGACCAGCGCGGCCCGACCCCCAGCAGTGCAAAGCGCCGGAGCTGTCTTGCCCGCATGTGTGGCGGAAGCCTGCATCGATCGTTGCCCAGACCCGGCCTCCCGCAACCGGAGAAGGAGTCAGGGGGTCACCGGTAGTACCATCACCCGTCGCGCCGGCGGAATTCTCCCCCCAGCATAACGCCGCACCGCCACTCGTCAGCGCACAGGTGTGTCCGATGTAGCCGCCGGCTACGACCTGCGCGAAGGCAGCTCCGCCGGACACCTGAACAGGGACAGGACTATCAGTCGTCGACCCGTTGCCCAGCGCTCCGAACGTGTTCGCGCCCCAGCAGTGAGTGCTCCCCGCAGCCGCACGGCCACATGTGTGACTTCCGAGCCCGGCGGACAACGACAGGAACTTCAAGCCGCTTGAAACCTGAGCCGGCAGGGGGTGCGCACTCAAATCCGCGTTCCCGATCCCGAGCTGGCCGTTCTCGTTATCGCCCCAGCAGTAGGCATCGCCGGCGACAGTCACGCCGCACGTATGCCCGCGTGTGTAGCCGCCGGCTGTGACCAGCTGGAAGGAGAGCTCTCCAACTACTTTTGCCGGTAGCAAGCGCGCGGAGGAAGTTCCGTCGCCCAGTTGGCCGCGGTCGTTTCGTCCCCAGCAGTACACCGACCCGTCGTGGGCGACGCCACAAGTGTGGTCCAGCCCCGCATCGATGCTCGCAAACCTGACCGACGTGGCAACGATTACCGGCAGGGGGCTGGCGATTGTCGAATTATTGCCGAGCTGACCGCTCGCGTTGCTCCCCCAGCAAAACACCGTGCCGATATTCGTCAGGCCGCACGTGTGCGCTCCGCCGGCGGTGAGACGCGCGAAGAACAAGCCACCTCCCACAGCTACGGGGACGAGACTGCACGGCGAGGACGACGTGTCGAACGAACAGGTCGTCCCCGGCGACGCCACGCCGAGCTGGCCGCTTTCGCCTCGGCCCCAGCAGTACGCAGCAAGCGCTGCCGTCAGCGCGCACGTGTGGGCTCCCCCGGTAACGACGGATGCGAATGCAACAGTTGAAACGGAGGTCACGGTGACTTGCGCGCTTCCGATCTTTCCTTCGGACGTCGCGGTGATCGTAACAGTGCCGTCACCTGCAGTCGTGACGACGCCGAGCGTGGAGACAGCGGCAACGTTGACATCGGTGCTCGCCCATGTGACTGACCGGCCCGGGAGCGCAATGCCGTTCGCATCACGGGTGGTTGCAGTCAGCTGGCCAGACGCACCGAGGAGCAGCCGTAGCGTGCCCGGTGCGATGGTCACAGTAGCGACCGGGGCTTGCGTCACTAAATCAGGGCCTGTTGTCCGCTCACCGCCTCCTCCGCACGACGCGAGGGAAAATGTGCCGGCGCATGCGATCGAGCATAACAGGAGACGGTGAACAGGGACTGCCGCTGGAGTTGTCTTCATGATGGAAGTAGTCGACTCCGGCGATTGCGGTGATGTGCTGTTAAAGTGCCGAAGCGTTCCTCACACGAGTACGCGACATCACCTGCGATAACCGGACATCGAGAGTTGGACCGTCGCGCGGTATCCGCATTTCTCTCGATTACGAGCACACCCTCCATGTCCGGTTCCGGTGTTCGTTAGCGCGTCCATTGTCAGAGGCTGCTGATTCGCCGGACCCACCGTCGCGCGGCGCCTGATCCTTCGCTCTCGAGAGGCGTTTATGCGACGGCCCCCGATGGTCCTAATACTGGCTTCAGCTTCGGCCATGCTGCTTTTCGGCTGCGAAGGCGGTCAGCCACTCGAACCGCTGATGACGGGCGAGGACATCAATGCCGCCAGGATGAGTGGTGGGTCAGAGGTCGCGGCGCCATCGAATGCTCTCGCTACCGCGTACTCCGCTGTGCAGATAGATGTCAGCTGGCGGGACAACTCGAGCAACGAGACCAGCTTCCATATCTACCGGTCGCCCACAGGTGAGGCCGGCACGTTCGCGTTTATAGCCTATACCGACGCGAATACAACAACTTACAGGAATCAAGCGCTCGAAGCTGGTGTGCGGTATTGCTACGCAGTTCTTGCGGTGGGCGTAATCAGAAAGAAGACAATCAACTCCGTGTTCTCCAATGCGGTCTGCGCCACGACGGCGCCGCCGGTGGCGGCACCGTCGAACGCTGCTGCTGTCGCAGCATCTGACACCCGCATCGAAATACAGTGGCAGGACAACTCGAGCAACGAGACCCACTTCGAGGTGCACCGCTCTGTCTGGCTTCAAGGCAATGTGTTTTCGCTACACACCGTCACAAGCGAGAATGTCACCAGCTACAGCGATCAAGGGCTTTCACCTGCCACCGAGTATTGCTACAAGATCCGCGCAGTACAGGTAATTGGAGATCAGGTCATCGTCTGGCCGTTCTCAAATACCGCTTGCGCGCGGCCTCTTCCCACAGCAGCCTCATCGACTACGGCCACGCCCGAGAACAGCCAGACAGTTGTTGTCGATTGGACGGCATTTGGCAGTTACTTCCGCATCGAGCGATCGACCGACGGTGGCGTGGTGTGGAACACCGCGGGCACAGCATACGATACTCGACAGTTCCGTGATTACGTGCAGCCCGAGCAAACGGTCTGCTACCGGGTTGTCAACTACAATACGGGTGGCGATGCCCCACCGTCGAACACGGATTGCACTGCTCCCCCGGCGCGACCGACGGAGGTGGCCTGGTCAACAGTCGACGCCTCAACTGTTGAAGTGACCTGGAGGGACAATTCCAGCGTCGAGGACGGTTACCAGGTGCACGAGATGTATCCCGATTGTTGGCGCGATGGGGACGGCGTGGAGTACTGCGAAGGCTACCTGGTGAGCGTCATTGCTGTGCTCCCGGCCAATACGACGAGCTTCCGCAAAACTGGTGTGGGCAGCAAGGTAGCGGTCTACGCCATGAAGGACGGCGGCTTTTCGACGGGAAGCGTGTCGCCATGAGAATTCCTGCTGCCGCTTTCGTCGCGGTCATCACGACCGCATGTGGGTCAGAGCTTCCGACTGATGTCGCACCTCATGCGCTCGCGAAAAACGTCGGAGTAACGGAGATCACCGCCTTTCATGCCGACGTGAAAGGGCCTCTCACCCACTGGGGTGGGAACAGGTCGGCGACACTGCCCTACTGGCCAGCGTGCGCCAACGGCGCTTTCGTCTGCGCCAATGCAACAATAAGGGAGTTCGGGAAGGCGCAGTACAGTTTCAATATCGATTCGTTCGCGCCGATCTCCGCGTCTTGTGCGGCGTACGGTGCCACGGTGGTATTCACGCTGCGCGATGCGAGCGCGCTTACGCTGACCGAGACTGGAACGGTCTGCGGTCCAGGCGGGTCGTTCATCCCGGTGCCGGCGCCCGGCGGTTCGTTCGGCAACCCAGTCGAAGGCATCGGCACCTGGACTGTGGAGAGCGGAACCGGGCAGTTCGCGGGTTTGACCGGCAACGGCACGGACACATTCCTCAGTGCGGGTGCGAACACGATCGCCAGCTATACGGGAGCTCTCGCAGACTGAGGTTTGTCCGCTTTTCCCTTCATTCCTCGCGTCCTCACATGTCGGGATGGCTGCGGGCCGTGGGAGCAGAGAAGGCAGCTACCTCTGATTTGCTCAATCCTTCACACGGAGTTACGGATGGAACGCCGAAATCGCGGAATCGCAGCATTGGCTGCAGCAATTACAGTATTTGCCTGTTCAGATCAGTCACTGGTTGCGCCCGACGCGGGCCCTGATGACCTGCGTATGGCCATCCAGAGTACTCCAGGGTCGTATGTCATCTCTTTTCTAAAGGAAACCAGCACCGGGTTGGCGCCAACTGCGGGTACCGAACCAGTGGGGACATATTTGGTTCTCAAGTCGGAGGTGAGGGACAACCTCGGGAATCTTGCCGCGAGCGGGACGGTGACGTACCAGGTGTGCTCCGCGCGGGGGAACTACGCACCGAGCGCGACCTGCAACGGTGGCGGGGGAACATGGAAGCGATTCTACAGCGGTTCCGTCGACCCGATTGGACTGCTCGTGGGATTTGGCGCCTGCTCCACTCCGAGATCGATTGGCTTCCGGCTCAGTTATTCCGGCGGCCGAAGTAGTGGAATCGCGAATGGCGTGAGCGCATCAAAGGACTTTACCTGGACTGGCATTTAACGACGCGGCAGTCGGATGCCGGATCAGCTCAGAACTGGAATCTGCTGCCTAGCTGTAATTGTCTCGTTGCGAAGATCCCGCTCGGGGAGCCGAAGTCCGGTCTGGGCTCTCCGGTGGGACTTCGCTGCACACCGAAGTAACCGGAATAGTTC
>JALYJX010000073.1 GCA_030775065.1 Gemmatimonadota bacterium
CGCCAGTGGTCCGCCTTCGCCTGCGGCGGCGGGAGTGCTGCGAATCCGCTCCAGAGTGTCTCTTGCATGCCGGACCCACCGCTCCGCCTCGGCGCTCGCCGGCGGGGGATCCATCAGAAATGCCTCCAGATGGAACGCGGCGTCGTCGATGTCGCCGCGGCGGAGGAGGAGGAACGCCAGGCCGTAGTGTGCGCCCGCCAGCTTCGGCTGGATGTCGAGCGCGCGCCGGTAACAGCGGATCGCTTCGGTCTGCCTTCCGGTCCGAGAATACGCGATCGCCATGTTCTGGAGCACGCGGTGGTTCGTCGGCTGCTCGCGGAGCGCGAGCTGATACGACGTCAGGGCGGCGTCGTAATCGCCCTGACGCTCGAGCGCCAGCCCCTCGCTCAGGTAGTCGAGGCGCTTCTGCTCGCTCTTTGACTTCCCGCCGCCGAGCCGGCTCCAGAATGACATCGATCCGAATCTACCATCGAGTATGTAGTGGGGCTACCTTGACTTACCTCTCATGTCACCGCGAAAAAAGGCCGTCGATCCCTCCCAGGGAGTGCTCCATGTAGAGTGGCCATTGTTCGGTGAACTCTCCCGTGCTTTGGCCCTGAAAGTCTCACGTGCCTACGATCCCGAGGTTGTGGTTGGGGTGGCAAATGCCGGCGTCATTCCGGGCGCCGTGATCGCCGCAATGCTCGGATGCGAGTTCCATTCCATAATGGTGAGTCGGAAATTCCGCGCCGAGACCGTCCGGGACACGCCGGCGATATTCGGTGCCGCACCAGCCGAAGTCCGCGACCGGCGGGTGCTGATCGTAGACGAGACCTGCGACTCGGGCGACACGATGCGTCTCGCGGTCGGCTCGATCGTCAATGCGGGAGCGAGCGAGGTGCGCACGGCCGTGGAGTTCAAGACGGGATCATACCAGCCGGATTTCCATGCACTGGCAACTACGAGCACGATAGTCCTGCCGTGGGATCGTGAGGTGATCGTGGACGGCGAGCTGGTTCTCAATCCGGCCTACGCCGACGCGCTGCGGGAGATCTAGGCGCCGCAACGCCAGGAGCTGTGCGTCGCCTTTCGGGCGTCAGGACGATTCAGCTCGCCCTACGTTTGGCGATTAGCTCGCGAACTTTGGGGACGAGATCGACGGGCACGTCCATTGTCGTGTGAGTCGTCGCTTCATAGGCCGCTTCGTCCTCGGCGACCGCCTCATCGTCCGTCTGGGCCTCGTAGTGCTCGAGCACGCGACTGACGCGGGCCTGGTCCCAACCTTTAGGGAATCGTGATTTGGTCATGGCTTCTTTTTACGCCGTTGCCTGAGGGCGCGCAAGGCCTTTGGGCCGAGGTCGAAGGCAGTGATCACGAAGATTGATTGCGGTTCTGGATCCGGTACGTAAATGATGCGAAGATATCGGCCGGCTCTCGTCTGTCCGATGGCAACTCGGGCGCCGTCGCGGCCGACTCTGTCTTCTAGCGGACGTCGCAAGACGTCTTCGGCCTCGCCTTCCGAAACTCGATGCCGATAGATGTGCGGCTCGCCAGTTTTCGCGTCCAGGTAGAACCGAACCTGCATTAGGCAGCCACGGCTGACTTCAACTTATCGAGCGCGGGACGGGATAGCGTTGTGTGTAACGGCACACTTGGCACGTCGCCATCTGGTTAGTTCCTGGGTCTGGGGACGACAGCGAGTCACCGCAAATCAAGCAAGTAGGTGTGATGGTCGCGTCCTGCATTGATCCTGGTTGACCGAGGAGTTCTTGCCATAGGGCGCGCGGTTCGGTCATCCAAGGCGACCTAAACGTCTCTTCTAAATTTGCCCTCAGACCTGCCATTTCAGCCTGAACAAGCGTCAGGTAGGCGAGGGCCGATGGATGTAGGTACCCAAGCCCAAATATCGCATACCCTTCGCTTCTTTCGTTTCGAACGTTGATCTCGGTATAGTACGCTTGAAGAACGATAGGTCCGAAGCCTGCCAGGACGGTTAGCGCATCCGTGAGTTCTTCGTTCTTCTGCTTGTCCGCAAGTCGCAGATTTTTTTCAGCGAGCGCAAAATGAGCCATTTCATGCGCAATAATCGCGTGTAACGCAACGTCGTTATCCCGGTATTGCTCGAGGACATCAAGAAAGAAACGGTCCCCGACTTGCCGGAGACTGCCTGCCTCTCGCCCCACGGGTTTCTGGGCGAATCGAATCCCGAGCTTCCCCCCCAGTTGGACCCCGTAGCGTTTCGAAGCAACACGAACGATACCCTTCGCGTATGATATCCTGTCATCATCCGTCAGCGCCGGGTATACAATGGGCGCACAGCGGAGTAGATCAGATCCGAAGTTCGTGACTAGAGTGTTTGTGTAGCCCCGCAGATCCGGAAGGGAATTCCTGAGATTGTATTCGGATTTCTTGTGGGTGACGCCTGTGGTGTCCGGGGTCTGAGCCGCTGGGGACACTCTTTTTCGCCGGCCCATGAGATATCCAATACCGGCGCCAATTCCTAAAATCAGTAGTTCCAATGTCCGCAGTAACCGGGAGGAATCTTCTTCAACCTGACACGTATCTCGGCCGCTGGTGGTCGGCCCAGTTTGAACCTAGCGTCTACGCCAGCTCTTCCCATTTGGAGGTCATGACTTCCGAATTGCCCAGAAGAAACCGGCATCGGTCGGCGCCCATCGAAGAGCATTCCGACTCCATCACCGACACAGGGTAACCCGCCAGCCGGCCGAAAAACGCCGCCAGCATTCCCGTCGTCACGTGGCACGAGGGCGCGGTCTCTTCCGCGCTGCCGTCCGCTTCCCAGCAGTTCTGCACCAGCACGTCCGCCACGTTCTCGTCGGGATTGCCATGAAACTCAACGAGTCCCCAGCCGGCGGCGCGAAAATATCGTGCTGCGCGGTCTCCGAACTCCTCCAGAGTCAGATCGGGTGCGGACGGCGGATCGCCCGAAGCAGCCGACGGCTCTTCAGCGATCCACTGCTCGAACGCCTCGTAGATCGCCTGCCCCCCGGCGTATCCTGCTTCACGCAAAGCGTCAACGGCATCCGCTTCGCCCGACGGTCCCGCAGACAGGGATGCGAGCGTTGCCCCGCGCAATTCGCGCAGAGTCGGAATCGCAATTCCGATAAGTCGAGCCGTCCCCGTTTCACCCATGAGTGTCCCGAAGTTTAACCCGGATGGCTCTCACGGCGAGCTTCCGATGCGTTTGAACAGTTCTGCCTCGTCTATGATTTCGACTTTCAGCGACTGTGCTTTGGCGAGCTTGCTGCCGGCATCCGCGCCGGCAACCAGGAAGCTCGTGGACTTCGAGACCGAATTTGTCACTCGCCCCCCGGCCTGCTCCACCATTTCAGTCGCGCGCGTTCGCGAGAGCGTGGACAGCACGCCGGTAATGACGACGGTCTGGCCGCTGAGGGCACCGCCGGACGCCACCTGTCGAGGCTCGGTAAAGTTCACCTCGACGGCCCTGAGCTTCTCCATGAGCCGCCGAGCGGCGGGATCCCGGAAGTACGATTCGACGCCGACGGCAATGATCTCGCCCATGCCCCGCACCGCCATGATCTCTTCCTTGGATGCGGCAGCAAGGCGGTCGAGAGTTCCGAAATGCCGGCCGAGAACCTGTGCAGCCATGGAGCCGACATGCCGGATTCCAAGGGCGTGCAGCAGACGGGAAAGCGGCTGCTGCTTCGAAGCCTCGATCGCCGAGAGAAGCGCGTCAGTCCCTTTCTCGGCGTATCCCTCGAGCGCGAGTAATTGGTCGGGCTCGAGGAAGTACAAGTCGGCCGGGTCCTTAACCAACCCTTCGGTGATCAGCTGTTCGATGCGTGAGTACGAGAGGCCTCGTATATCCATCGCTCCGCGCGAGGCGAAGTGAACGAGTCCTTCCAGCTGCCGGCCGGGGCAGGCGACGTTCGGGCAGTAGATCGCCACCTCTTCCTCGTCGCGCTCAACCCTCGTGCCGCAGGACGGACAAAATTTTGGCATCTCCCACGGATCTGCGCGCGGCTGAGGACTCTTTTCCGGAACAGGTCCGATCAGCTGCGGAATCACTTCGCCGGCGCGCTTGACCTGTACGATGTCTCCGATTCGCAGGTCTTTCCGGTGCACGAGATCCTCATTGTGAAGCGTCGCTTGCTTCACAATCACGCCGCCGATCTCCACCGGTTGCAGGACCGCATAGGGATTCAGCGCGCCGGTCCGGCCGACGTTAACGCCGATATCCAGTAACCGTGTTTCGCCGATATCCGGCGCGAACTTACGCGCGATTGCCCAGCGCGGCTCCCGCCCGCCGACTACGCCGAGCTCATCCTGCAACGCGAGCGCATCGATCTTTACCACTCCGCCATCGATCCCGAAGTTGAGATTCCCGCGCAGGTTGTGCTCAACCTCGCGCGCCCAGTCGAAGACTTCACTCAGGCTCGCGCAGCGCATGCGATGCGGTGCGACGGGAATTCCCCAGGCTGCGAGTGTCTCGAGCAGCTCCCACTGCGTGTGGAACGGAAAGGAAGATCCGTCGCTCGTCACGGCGGAGTAGCCGAAGAACCTCAGCGGTCGCTTCGCGGACACCGCGGGATCGAGCTGCCTTAGACTCCCCGCCGCTGAGTTTCGCGGGTTCGCAAACACGGGCTCGCCTGCGCGGACACGCTCTTCATTCATCCGCTCGAAGCTGTCGAACGGCATGTAAACCTCTCCGCGAATTTCGACGCGTCCTTTCGGCGCCTTCCCGGCAAGCCGAAGCGGAACGTCGCGCACGGTTCGAAGGTTTTCCGTCACGATCTCGCCTGTCAAACCATTCCCGCGAGTCGCGCCCGTTACGAAAATGCCGTCTTCATAGGTCAGGCTCACCGCTGCGCCGTCGATCTTCAACTCGACTGTGTAACCGCACTGCGTCACTTCCTCACCGGCGAGGCGAACGAGCCGCTGCTGCCACGCCTGCAACTCGGAGTCGTCGAACGCGTTCCCGAGCGAGAGCATCGGCTGAATGTGGGTGTGCTTGGCGAGCTGACTCTGAGGTGCCGCGCCGACTCGAACGGTGGGTGAGTCGGGGGTTTTCAGCTCGGGCTCTGATTCCTCGATTGACTGGAGCTCGCGGAAGAGCTCGTCGTATTCCCTGTCGCTGAGGACGGGGCGGTCGAGGACGTAGTACTCGTGCGACGCCCGGTTAAGCGCTTCCCTCAGCTGCGCCGCTCGGGACGCCGGACCTGGCTTCGTGGCCGGTGAAGTGGTCTCCGTTCGCTTCTGTGGCATCCCGTTTGGCGTCTGGTTCGGTGTGCGCGTTGAACTCTGCGCTGTCGAAGCGAACTACCCGGTTGCGCCCCAGCTCCTTGGCAACGTAGAGGGCATCGTCCGCCGCGCGGAGCATGGCTTCGGCATCGGCGACGCGCGGATGCGGCCATGACGCCACCCCGCAGCTCATCGTTCGCTTGAGCGTTCCGCCGTCGTACGAGAATGTATGCTCGTCAACACGCTGCCGCAGCCGCTCGGCGAAAGTCACCGCCGAATCGAGAACGGTTCCCGGCAGCAGAAGGAGAAATTCCTCTCCGCCGTAACGGCCGACACGATCGATCTCACGTGCTTCGTTTTTGAGGATGCCGGCGAACTCTTTCAGAACATCGTCGCCCACCTGGTGGCCGTAGGTGTCATTGACCTTCTTGAAATGATCGATGTCGCAAATGACACACGAGATCGGCTCATGCAGCCGGTAGGAATGCTCGAACATCTCGTGGAGCCGTTGCTCGAGCGAGCGCCGGTTGTCGATGCCCGTGAGCCCATCGGTGAGCGAGATATGCAGGAGCTTGTCGTTCATCTCGGAGAGCTCGCGCTCTCGCTCCGCCAGCGCCTCCTGCAGGGCCTTGATGCGGAGCAGCGATTTAACCCGGGCTTCAAGCTCTGCAAAATTGATCGGCTTGGTGACGTAATCGTCCGCGCCGGCCTCGAACCCCGCAACCATGCGTTCCGTCGAGTCGAGAGCGGTCTGCATGATGACGGGAATGAACGGCAGCGATTCGTTCGCCTTGATTCGGCGAACGACCTCGAGCCCGTCGACCTTGGGCATCATTACGTCGAGCAGGATCAGGTCCGGTATCCAGTGGTCGACCATGTCGAGCGCAGCCTGGCCGTCGTTGGCGCCCTTTACCTCGTAGCCGCGGGCCTCTAGGCGCGCCCGCAGGACCTCGACATTGTCCTCGTGGTCGTCAACAACGAGTAGTCTTTTCTTCGAATCGTACGTTTTCGGTCCTTCAGTGCCCATTATTGCGGCCCAGGAATCGCTGAACCTCCGCGACGACCGCTCTCGGCTCGCACGGCTTTGCGAGATATCCGTCACAGCCCACTTCGAAAGCCTTCTCGCGATCCGAGGCCAGCGCGTGCGCCGTCAAGGCGATTATCGGAATGTGTTTCGTCGCCGGATCGTGCTTCAGCACCTGTGTCGCTTCCCATCCGTCTATAATCGGAATGGAAATGTCCATCAGGATGAGATCCGGCTTACCCGACCTCGCTTTCGAGATGCCCTCTTCGCCGTTCCAGGCTTCGGTGACGTTATAGCCGAAGTGCCTCAGAATGGTGGAATAGACGATTCGATTGTCCTCATTGTCCTCGACGAGCAGTATAGTCTTACCAGATTCACTCATCCGGTTACCTCGCATGGGTATTGCAACCCACCAGCGAAGAGCAAAATTCTTACCATCCTCTCTCCCGGCTCATGTATACGACCCCATCCGGCGAGGATTTACCCCGCCGTAAGTCCAAGCCTGCTGGCCCGCCTAAGACTCGTGCCGCCGGCACACCCTACCGGAACGTGCCCGACAAGGGCGCGATCAGCATGTTCGGCGTCGGCATCCTCGTCGGCGTTGCCATAGGAGCCGGTGTTGCTCTGCTGGCCGCGCCACTACGCGGCGAGGATGTCCGTGACAACATCCGGGACCGTTTTCGCCATCTGCGTGGAAGGGACAGGCCCTGGGACAAGCTCGCTCGCGAGCTTCGCCGGGCCTCAGCGGTTAGACGGAGGCACGACCTCGAGCGTCACAGGAAACAGGAGCAGAAACTGGTCGACCGCCAGAGGGCCGAGCGCGATGCCCGTATCCCGCCCGAGTAACGCTGCTGCCTGCTAGGCCTTCAGCCGGTCGAGGTTATAGCGGATCTCAGCCTTGAAGCGAGGGTCGTTGAAGTCGGTCGCCGGAAGGCTCAAGCCCTTTTCGAACTCCTCGCGGGCTTTCCGCTTCTCCCCGACGTCGCGATAGATCTCACCCATGTCGAGTCGGTGCACTACGCGCTCCGGCTCTACCGCAATAGCCGCTTCCATGTAGCGGACCGCCTCTTTCCAGCTTGCGCTCCCAAACGCTCGTCCCCCCAGCACGTTCCGGGCGATAAGGCGGACAACGGTATTGAGCCTCATGATCTCGGCGTTCCACATTCCCATGATGTGAAGACAGCCTGCGTGGGCGGACTTGAGGCGGAGACACTCGAGAGCCTGCGATCGAACCTCGGTGCCGTATTTCACCCGCCCTCTGGGACTTTGCGAGAGTGCTGTCCTGCCCAGAGCCCACGCGAGAACGAAATGACCTTCGGCATCCCCGGGATTCGCCGCGACGGCTCTTCGCGCGTATTGTTCGGCGCTCGAGAACAGAGCGCTGCGCTTCGCCGGCGTCGAAGCGGGAAGGCCCAGATCGACCGACGTGCGTGACGCCTTCCACAGCGCCTCGTAGTTTTTCGGCTCGGCTGCAATCGCTTTTGCATATCTATCCAGCGCGGTAGTCAGATCCCGGGCATCATACGCGCGGTCGCCGGCGCTGATTTCTTCTTCAACGCTCTGAGCCCGGCCGGCGCCGGCCGCCGCGAGAAGCATTACTGTGGTCAATACAGCTACGCGCATCCATTCTCCCGGAGACGAGATATTGCGAGCCCGAGTCTGCCATACACCGACTGACGCCGAATGATCGTCCCGCGTCTCATCGAGCGGAAGCGCGACGCAGGGCGCATCAGCGACGCCGAATGGCACGAGCTGATCAACGCCTACACTGCGGGCGATGTCCCCGACTATCAGATGTCCGCGCTTCTGATGGCGATCTTCTTTCGCGGGCTCGACGGCGAAGAGATGTACGCGCTGACCGACGCGATGCTTGTCAGCGGATCGGTGCTCGACCTGTCGCACATTGCCGGTCCGCGGCTCGACAAGCACTCCACCGGCGGAGTGGGCGACAAGGTGTCGCTCGTGATCGCTCCCCTCATCGCCTCACTCGGCGTCGCCGTGCCGATGATGTCGGGGCGTGGACTCGGACACACCGGTGGAACGCTGGACAAGCTCGAATCCATACCTGGCTTCCGCACCGACCTCTCGCTCGCCCAGGCAAGGGAGCAGATAGAGAAGATCGGCTGCGCCCTGATCGGCCAGACCGGTGAGATCGCACCTGCCGACAGAAAGCTCTACGCTCTTCGCGACACGAGCGCGACCGTCGAAGCCGTTCCGCTCATTGCGGCCAGCATCATGAGCAAGAAGCTCGCGGAGGGTCTTACCGGCCTGGTGCTCGACATAAAGCGTGGGTCGGGGTCCTTCATCACCGATGAAAAGAGCGAGCTCGCCCTGGCAAGGGCGATGATCGACCTGGGGGCACGGCGAAACTGTCCAACGGTAGCGCTCTTTACGGCGATGGATCGTCCCCTGGGGTTTGCGTGCGGAAACTCACTCGAGGTGGTGGAGTCGATCGCGGCCCTGAAGGGACACGGGCCGCCGGATCTGATGCAAGTCACCTACGCACTCGGCGCCGAAATGCTTCTCCTGGGCGGAAAGGTTTCGAAGGTTGCGGAAGCGTGGCCACTCATGCGGGACGCCATCACGTCGGGCCGCGCTCTCGAGAAGTTCGGGGAGATAATCAAAGCGCAGGGCGGTGATCCGCGTGTGACCGAAGACCAGCGACTTCTTCCTGTGTCACCGGCTCGCGCAGACTACCTGGCGCCCCGCGCAGGATACGTCGCACGCGTCTCGCCGCGCGTGGTAGGCCATGGCATCATCTCCCTTGGGGGCGGCCGTCGTACGATGGAGGATTCGATCGATCCCGCGGTCGGCTTCGTGATCCCCGTAAAGCCTGGTGATTACGTGGAGAAGGACGAGCCCATCGGCTCGATTCACGCGCGCGACGATCACGGGATTGCCGTCGGGAAGAAAGCATTGTCAGAGGCGATCCAGATCGCGGACGCGGCACTGCCGGCGCTGGAGCTCATCTCGCATCGCATTACGGCAAAGGTCCGCGAAAAATGGAAAGCGCCGGGTTGATCCGGCGGCGGTGCGAGCGACAAGCGGGTAACGGCGGATGGGTAACAGCCAACAGGTACGGGTAACGGGCAGCGGGTCTGTTTAGATGTCGAGGTTCCCAGCAAACCGAGCATTCTGCTCGATGAACAGCCGCCTCGGCTCGACCTCGTCGCCCATCAG
This sequence comes from Gemmatimonadota bacterium, assembly GCA_030775065.1. Classification (GTDB taxonomy): domain Bacteria; phylum Gemmatimonadota; class Gemmatimonadetes; order Gemmatimonadales; family Gemmatimonadaceae; genus UBA4720. Next base: position 9,407 of record JALYJX010000073.1, read on the forward strand.
CATCTGGAACGTCTGATCGGCGAGCACCGCATCCTCCATTGTCACTTTGAGAATCGTGCGCGTTTCGGGGTCCATGGTCGTATTCCAGAGCTGCAGCGGGTTCATCTCGCCAAGGCCCTTGTACCGCTGAATGTTCACCGTGCTCTTCCCGTCGCCGTTACCGAGACGGGCGACGTACTCCTCGCGCTCACGCTCGTCATACGCGTAGAACTCCTCCTTGCCCCTCGCAACGCGATAAAGAGGCGGCTGCGCGATGTACACGTATCCCGCCTCGATCAGCTCCGGCATCTGCCGGAAGAAGAACGTGAGCAGGAGCGTGCGAATATGCGCGCCGTCGACGTCGGCATCGGTCATCAGAATGCACTTGTGATAGCGCACGTTCTCGATCGAGAACTCGTCCTTGATCCCGGCGCCGATCGCGGTGATGATCGTCCTGATCTCCTCGTTCCCGAGGACTCGGTCGATCCGAGCGCGCTCAACGTTCAGGATCTTGCCGCGCAGCGGCAAAATCGCCTGAAATGCGCGGTTGCGGCCCTGCTTTGCCGAGCCGCCGGCGCTGTCGCCTTCGACGAGGTAGATCTCGCAGAGCGACGGATCGCTGAGTGAGCAGTCCGCCAGCTTGCCCGGAAGGTTGCCAACGTCGAGCGCCGATTTCTTCCGCGTGAGATCGCGCGCCTTTCGCGCCGCCTCTCTCGCACGCGCGGCCGACACGGCTTTTTCGATGACGATGTTCGCGACCCGCGGATGCTCCTCGAGGTATGCGCCGAGCATCTCGTTGACGACGGTTTTCACGGCACCTTCGACTTCAGAATTGCCGAGCTTGGTTTTGGTCTGACCCTCGAACTGTGGCTCGTTGACTTTCACCGACAACACGGCCGTGAGTCCCTCGCGCACATCGTCGCCGCTCAGTGTGAAGTCAGCCTTCTTCAGAGCGTTCGATTTCGTCGCATACGCGTTTATTGTGCGCGTGAGGGCAGCCTTGAAGCCGGTGAGGTGCGTTCCGCCCTCGTGAGTGTTGACGTTGTTGACGAACGAGAAAACGTTCTCGTTGTACCCGTCGTTGTACTGGAACGCGAGCTCGATTCCGATGTCGTCGCGCCGAGTGTCGATGTACACGACCTCCTGGTGGAGCGGCTTCTTCGACGAGTTGAGGAACAGGATCATCTCCTTCAGGCCGCCCTTCGCTATGAAGGTCTCCTGCTTCTCCTGGCCCTCGCGCTCGTCACCAAGCCTGATCTCGACGCCCTTGTTCAGGTACGAGAGCTCGCGCAGGCGGTTCGCCAGAGTGGCGTAGTCGTACCGAAGCTCCGTGAAGATCTCGGGGTCGGGCTTGAACCACACCTTCGTGCCGCTGTCGCCGGGCGCAGTCTTTCCGCGAACGCAGAGCTGGGTTCTTGTGTGCCCGCGCACGAAATCCATGTAGTGCTCCTTCCCGCCGCGCTTGACCCACACCTTGAGCTCCTCCGAGAGCGCATTGACCACCGAGACGCCGACGCCGTGGAGCCCGCCCGAAACCTTGTAACTGTTCTTGTCGAACTTGCCCCCGGCGTGGAGCACCGTCATCGCGAGCTCGACCCCGGGAATCTTTTCGGTCGGATGCAGATCGACGGGAATTCCTCTCCCATTGTCCGCAACAGTGATCGAATCGTCGGCGTGAATCACGACGCTGATCTTGCTCGCGTGTCCCGCGAGCGCTTCGTCGATGGAGTTGTCTACGACCTCGTAGGCGAGGTGGTGGAGGCCGCGGGAGGAGGTCGAGCCGATGTACATCCCGGGGCGTTTTCGAACGGCATCCAGACCTTTCAAAACCTGAATCTGGCCAGCGTCGTAGCGGGTCTGGGGGGCCGTGGCAGTCTTCGGCATTATGTGCGGGTTGAACGGATAGGAAAGCACCGAACATGTCCCGAAAGGAGACCCGCCCGGATTCTTTTCAATGTAGCGCGAATCGCGTCCGATAGCAAACTAAATCTTGTGGACTAAGCCCTTATCGCAAAATAACTTATCCCTTGAGCCGGAAACGGATTTTTCGGACGCGCCAGCCACCTGCGTGAGAGTTCAGCGCTCGCACCAGCTCAGGCTCCATAAGCGACAGCTCGGTCATCCATCCATTGGTCGTCACGGCGACGAAAATTGTGCCGTCCGGGGTGACTGAAAGCGCCTCCGTGACCTTCGCGATCTGAGGGCCGACGACTTCCGCCCAGTCGTCGATCGCGTTCGCCTGATTAACGCGGCGCGTAAGCCCCTTCGTCTCCAGGTATTCGGAAAGAACCTTCTTGAGACTCTCCGGCCGCGGGAGCTTTTGAAGTCCCTCCGGGCGCTTGCGTTTCTCCTTCACGATTCCGTCCTTGCGACACGGCCTGACTGGATGCGCACACGATCCAG
>JALYJX010000074.1 GCA_030775065.1 Gemmatimonadota bacterium
CTCCAGCAACCGCGAGCGCGGCCGCCGGCGTACCATAAACGGTGGAGCTGTCGTCGCCGACCAGTACAGGTTTTGTGTTCTCTGGCACCGCAGAATCCAGGGTTGGCTTTTCATCTACGCTCGGCGAAAAATCCGCTCCCGGCCGCTGACCGAGTCGAACATTCCGCGCGATTTCCCGAGCAGCGTTTCTACTTTACCAAGGACGAGGAAGCCCCCCGGCAGCAACACCTCGTGGAACCGCTGGAAGAGCCATTCCTGCGCGGGCCGCGTGAAATAGATGACGACGTTTCGGCAGACGATCAGGCTCATGCGGCTGGCGGGTCTGGCATTGTCGAGCAGATCCGCTCTCTGAAAGGTGACCAGGCGGCGGATCCCGGGGGATGGAGAACGCACTCCGTCGGAGGTCGGGAAATACAGCTCGCGGACGGCGGGTGCCGTGTCGACGAACGCTGGCTCCGAGTACCGCGACCGGCGCGCCGACGCGATCACGTCCGCGTCGACATCGGTGCCGACTATCTCGAAGCGCGACGAGTTGCCACGCTCCGCTCTCGCGTGCTGATCACAGAGAACCGCGAGGGAATACGCCTCCTCCCCTGAAGCACAGCCGGCGCTCCAGATGCGCACGATCGGAGTCGCCAGGCTGTAGATCTCCGGCAGGACCTTGGCGGCGATAGAGGCGAATGCCGCCGGATCCCGGAAGAACTTCGACACGTTGATGGTCAGCGTTGCTATCAGCCGCTCGTACTCGAGCGGGTCCGAGTCCAGAATGCCGCCATATTCCTCGAACGACGACGCGCCCTTCACGCGCATTCGCACCGAGATGCGCCTTCTGAGGCAGGTGTCCTTGTAGCTCGAACAGAAAAAACCGCGATCCCGCTCGATTTTTTGGCACAGAGCCGCGAGCTCCGGATCGTCAGCGGGCGATTGCACCCGTATTCGCTGCGCGCGTGTAAGCCGCCTGCGCTTCGTCGGTTCGCCCCGCGCGCTTCAGGATGTCACCAAGGTTGCGATAGAGCTGCGGCATTGCGCTGTTGGTCTGCAGAGCGCGCTCGATGCTCTGTCGCGCTCTCTCGAAATCGCCGCTCGCCTCGTGCGCGACGGCGAGATTGTTCAGGAGAACTCCGGCCGCAGGATATCGACCGACGCCCTCCGCCAGCACCGACACGGCGGCGTCAAACGCGGTTCTCGTGATTTCGAGCAGTCCGGCGTAATGGTACCACACTGGCGGTGGCGCAGAGCCACCCCAGGCATTTCTGGCCGCAGCCAGCTCCGCCGCGGCCGCGTCGATGTCCCCGCGTTGCAGCGCAAGCGAGGCCAGCCCGATGTGCGCAAGCGGCTCGGGCTTCGGAGCTCTCTTCACAACCTGCTCCAGCGCCAGCCGCGCCTTCTCATGCTGGCCCATGCGCTCGTACGCGTAGGCGAGGTTCACGAACACGGCATTCATGCGGGGCGCCGAAACCGCGGCGGTCTGAAACGCAGCCGCTGAGTCCGCCCACCTGCTATCGCGAAGAGCGATCAGACCGAGATAGAACGACGCCGCTGCGTCCGTCGAGCGCAGCTCGGCCATGCGTTTGAACTCGCGCGCCGCGTCGCTGTACATCCGCGCCTTGTAAAAAGCGATTCCGAGATTCCGATGCTCCGCGATGACTGTGTCCGACACCACCGGCGCGCTGTCCTGAGAGCTGACCGCCACGACAAACGCTCCGCTCACCAGGCCATATAACGCCTTGCCGATCGCAAATTCGCCAAGCTTCGATTCCTGCATCAGCTCACGGACGGTCCGGTTGCCGTCTATCAGCGGTAACAGCGCCTGCTGCTCGCGGCTGAACGCAATGGTGTTGTGAAGCATTTGCTGGCGGTCGAGCGCAAATACGATGTCGAAATTCGGGAGTTTCTTTTCAATGAGCGACCATTCGTCGACCCGTCGTGCGCCTTCGAGCAGCAGCTCCTGCGGATCCACTGCCGTTCGCACGACTCCCGCTGGTGGATTCTCACCGGGCTCGAAGCTGAAAGAGCCGTGAATCCAGTTGAACATCGCGAAAACTGCGTCGTCGGTGTCGAGCGTCCGCGTGCTGAGCGACGCGTAGCAGACGCGTCCATTCTCGAAGTAGATCGAGCCGGAAGCATCGTCCACGTTGAGCGTGAGGCATCCGGTCTTGCTCCCCATTGCCAGCAGCTGGAGCACATCGGGAAGACTGGCCTCGCTGAGATTTCCCCTGATCGCCATCAGCGAAGCTCCTCGACAACTCGATCGGCGATCTCCGGCCAGATCATGATCGTTTTTGCGGCATCGATCTCGTCTGGCCGGGAGCTGAGATGGCCGGCCACGCCAAGGCGACCCACGCTCTGCTCGAGCGCCGGCGCAATGTCGGTCAGGAAATCCTCGAATTCCCCGTCGTTCAGCTCACCCTTTCTCAGGAAACAGTCCTCATCTGAAACCCGTCACGCAGATTCATACTCAAATCAGCCGGAAATAGCTGCAACGTCAACTGTTACTAAGAGGGTCCGTCGGTCCAAGTGAATCTCCGGGGCGTTCTTTCGATCGCGAAGTTCAGCAAGCCTGGGCGGAGGCCGCCGAGAGAACCCTTCTTCAGTGGATTTCTAGTTCAGCGGTCCGAACAGCGCGTCGAGACTGGAATTGAGGTCAGTCTCGAGATCCATCGGCCTCTCGGCAGCCGTTGCGGACCCGTCGACGCCGCCGAGCGCGTCCCTGAACTCGCCGAAGTAAAGGCGCACGAGTCCGAGTGTGCTCTCGCGATCGAATGCCGCCAGAAGGAGGCACTCCTTTCCGCCCGCCGCACAGGCACCCATGAACACACCCTGGCTTCGACCCCCCTGATGCATTCCGAGGAACGGACGGCCCGAGAGCTGCTTGCCGAGCTCGCGTCCCGACGCATTGATCGCCGCCGCGAGACTGCACGCCGTCTTCACCTCGGCCGCGCTTTGAAATCCGAACTGCGCGAGGACTTTTCCATCGGGCCGCAACACGATCGCCCGCTGCACGCGCGAGTCCTGCATGAAGCGCCTCAGAGGGACATCGAGCCATTCCGCGCTCACGGCTCCCGTGATCATATCAGCTCCGCCGCACTGAGCATCTCGAGGCGCAGCTTCCCGAGATTGATTTTCCGATTCGTTACCGCAACCAGGACGATATCTCCCCTGGCGGTAGCGCAGAGATGCCCGCGATCGGCCTCGAGGCGCACGAATGCCGCCGTCCCCAGGCCCGCATCATCGGCGGCCTGTCGCGTCTTCCTGAACAGTGATGAGGCCAGAGCCGCAGCCGACTCCCAGCTCTCACCGAGTCCGCTCGTGCGGGCAATCACCATCCCGTCGTCTACGCCTACGAGCATCGCTCCAAGCACTCCGGGGTGGCGCTCGATCTGCTCGACTACCGCGTCGTATTCGCTCATCAGGCCACCTCCGCACGCCAGGTGAGCGCGCGCAGAGCGGCGTGGTCGAGGAACCTTCTGACGAATCCCATCGGGACCGACGGAGACGCTGCGACGAGAACGATGTCATCGCCTCCGGCCGGACCGATGGCGAGGTTGGCTTCAGTGCATTCGCACGAGATGGCACGCCAGCTTCCCAGCGGAAGATGTCGCATTGCCCTGCTCGCTTCAGCTCCAATCGTCCCGAGCGCCGCGCCGATCTCCATGCTGACATCCCGGCCGAAACTGTCGATGTACATTCCGGCGCTCACACCTCCTGCCGCATCGAGGAGCAGGACGGTCTGGTCGCCATCGCCGATGATCTCGGCAAATGCGAGCTGCGCGCGCTCATCCATTCGCCATCGCCTCGGTGGGCGCGGCAGCGACGATGAGCCCCGTGCAGGTCATGCCGTACACGGTTCGCGCAACCTCGAACTCACTCACTCCGAGTATCGAGGCTATCTCACGCAGATTCCGCTCACCATCGATCATCGTTAGAACCTCCCATTCACCGGGTCGCAAATCGATCGACGCGTACGGCTCGTCTCCAGGCTGAGCGAGTTGTGGAATGACGAACGCGTCGGGAATCCTGTCTGCCATGCGCGACCATTCGTCGATTCTGCGTGCTCCCTCCATCAGCAAGGACTCGGTGCTCACGCGAACCGCCGCGGCACCGTCGAAGTCGCCGCCCTCACCGTCGGTGAATGAGAATCCTCCTTCCTTCCACGAAAAGAGCTCGAACACAACGCTCTCGATCTGCAACCGCATGTAACGCTCGACGTCGCGCCGGGATACTGCGCCCTGCGCGACGAGAATCTCTCCCATAAGACGCTTGTCGCCGCGCCGCTGCGTCGCCCGTGCCTCGCGAAGCTGCAGCTCGGTAACCTTGCCCGCCTTCAGGAGGAGGACGCCGAGAGTATGCGGATTGTCACGCATGGTGGCGTGAACCACCGCGCCCGACCGGAAATACACGTAACCCTCGCTGCCCCGCGCGGCGGAATGCACGCGCAGGCGACCGCTCTTCCGCGCCAGGTCGAGCAGCTGGAATACGTCGTGTATGCCGATGTCCTGGAGAGGTCCTTCGATTGCCACTAGACGTTCTCCAGGCGCATCAGCTGGCTGTACTTCCGCGCCGCGGCATGATTCGGTTTGAACTTGAGCACGCGCGCGAATGCTCGCGCGGCATCACGGGTGCGCTTGAGATCGAGCAGCGCTTCGCCGAGAACGATCAGGGCCGCGAAGTGGTAGACGTTCGATCTCAGCAATCCCACGACGCGACGGAGCGCGTCACGCGGACGCCCCATCGCGCGGTGAACCGCGGCAAGCTCGACTGCGACGGCCTCGTCCGACGGACCCGCACCAAGCGCGGCCGACAGCTCCTTTTCTGCGACGTCGTAATCGCCTCGCGCGGCAGAACAACGGGCCAGCAGAACCATTCCTTCTTTCTCGTCAGCGCCCCTGGCCAGGGCCCGCCTGATCTCGGCCATCGCCCGCTCGTGCAAGCCCTTCGATAGATAGTCGCGCCCAAGCGTATAGTCGGGCACCGCCGCTCCCGCAGCGCCCGTTGTCGCGACTGCCGCAGTGCTTTCGGGAGAATCCATCTCCAGAATCATGATCTCGGCCTGCGCCCGCGGATCGAGCCGATGCGCCTGCTCCGCGCATTCCGCAGCGCCGGCTTCGTCGCCGAGGCCCGCGAACGCTGCACTCAATGTGACATGCGCATGTGCAAGCGTAGGCTCGGCCTGAACCGCGCGGACGCACGCATCACGCGCCCGCGCATGATCACCAAACTCGAGCAGGACGCGTCCGATGCCGCTCCAGGCGCGCGGATGCTCGGGGTGGTCGTGCAACAGACTTCGATAAGCATCGAGCGCGAGCTGCAAATGCCCCTGGCGAAAGAGCGCCAGAGCAAGGTTGAGTCGGGCACTCTCCAGAGAGGCGTCGTCACGGACAGCCCGCCTGAAACAGTTCGTCGCCTCGCGAACATGTCCGCCATCCCAGAGCAGCGCGCCGAGGTTGTTCTGGGCCGCGGCGTACGCCTGTGCACGGCCGCTGCAGCTCCGGAAAGTCTGCTCAGCCTCGGACGTGCGGCCAAGAAGGTAGAGCGCAATACCACGCTGATTGAGAATCCGTGGAGACGCACCGCCAAGACTGATCCGCCGTTCGCACGCCGCGAGGGCATCCGCTGGCCGCCGCAGAAAGAGGTGCAGGCTGGCGATCGACTCGAGTGCTGCAGCCGGATCTTCGCCGCACTCCAAAGCTGCGCGGCACTCTCTCAAAGCCTCTGCGTGATAACCCTTTATCCGGAGTGCCAGCGCCAGCGTGAGGTGCGGGCTTCCGGTGGCAGCAAGCTTCGCCTCGTCCGCAGGAGCGCGTCGCATTCCGTCGGTGTTCCCGGCCCGCAGAGTATCGAGCGAGAGGTTTGCCTCCGCGCGCGTGAGGCGCGGGTTCAACGCCACCGCCCTTCGATTTGCCTCCCTCGCCTCCTCGAGCATCCCCAGATCGCCGAGGATGAAGCCCGCGAGATAGTGCGCGTCGGGATTCGCGGCATTGAGATCGATGGAGCGCCGCAGAAACCGGAGCGCCTCCTCGCCACTCCCACGATTGTAGAGAATTTCGGCGATGAAGAAGTGCAGCACCGAGCTCTCGGGGTCGTGTTGCAGCGCCCGGCGGAACTTCGCCTCTGCGAGATCGAGATTCCCGGTGCTCTTCTGGGCTATGCCGCTCTCCACAAGCGCACTGATGTCGTCCGGAGCTTCCGCGAGGCGTTGCTCGAGCTCGGCGGTCCGCTGCTCCAGCAGCCCCGCTTCACCGTACGCGATTTCCAGATTCCGCCGGGCCACCCGCATCCGCTCGTCGAGGGCGAGCGCGCGGGAAAACGCGGCGATTGCCTCGTCGAACATGCCGCGACGAAAGTAGAGCACGCCGAGATTGTTCTGCGCCCCGGGGTCAGTCGCGTCGATGCGTCGCGCGAAGGACCGGAGGATCTCCGCCTGTGCTGTCCTGCCGGCTGGAGGCTCGGGCATCAGGTCAGCCGTACCGCGCGAAAGATCGCGGAGAAAGAATTGGAATCCGGCAAGAGCAGAAAGAATCCGCGGAACCGCTCTCCGATTTCCTCGAAGCTGAACTCGGTCTCGACGCAGCAGACTGCGATGTCGTCAGACAGCGCGGCTACGCATTCCATCATGATCTCACTCGTCGTGGCGATGCGAAAGCGCGGCGGTGAAGGCATGAGCTGCATCTCGAGGAATTCGCTGAGAGCGGTCATGTATGCGCCTCCGAGAATATTGCCGGCCTCTCTGAGAGCGGACTCCTCGAGCAGGTTGAAAGGGCCATCGCCGGCACGGCGCTCGCGGCGGAGCATCAGATCGGCGAGCCGGCGCGCGGTTGCCACCGGCAGCGCGAGCAGCGTTTGCCCGCTCAGCGAGCCATGCATGTCCATCATCACGCCGACAATCGGCACGTCGGCTGCCGCAATCCCGGGGACGAGCTCGGCCAGTTGACCGACGTTTACCGTCGGCACGTCGATCATGATTCGCGCGCCCGTCATCAGCGAGAGCGCCGTTGCCGCATGGCCGGCGCCGATGTTCGCTACTTCCTTGAGCGCGTCGAGACGCGCCGGCGACATCGAGCGGAGAGCGCCGGAGCTGAGAATCACTTCAGGGAGCTTGATATTCTGCATTTGTCCGCCTAGGCGACGCCGCGCGCATCGAGAATCAGCGCCGGGGCTCCCGTGGAAAGAATGGTTGCCCCGCTGAACAGCTGCGGCATTCCGCGCGCGGGATCGAATGGCTTCACAACGATTTCCTGCTGCCCGACGAATTCGTCCACCACCAGCGCCGACCGACGCTCGGAGAAATCGAGAACCACCATATGGCCTGCACCGTTCGTGCGCGGTGGATGCCCGAGTCGCGCCCGCAGATGCACCACCGGCATCGTCTCGCCACGAATCGAGACAACTTCCCGCCCGTCTTCGACACTCGACATCTCGTGGGTCAACACCATTGTTTCCACCACGTGAGTGATCGGCAGCGCGTAGGTCTCGCCTGCGACTCTGGCCAGCAGCGCGTGAATGATCGCCAGCGTGACCGGCAGTCGAATCGTCATGGTGGTGCCCTTGCCCGACACGGTCGCAAGCTCCACCGAGCCGCCCAGCGATCGCACCTTTGTCGCGACAACATCGAGGCCCACCCCTCGCCCTGAAATCCTCGACACGCGCGCCGACGTCGAGAATCCAGGTCGCGCGATCAGCTCGAGAAGCTCGCTGTCAGTCAGATTCGCCTGAGCGGGCGACACGAGATTCGCGGCTCGCGCACGCTCGAGGATCTTCCGAGCATCTATCCCGCATCCGTCGTCACTGACGTGGATCACGACGGCGGAGCGCTCTCGCTCGGCGGAGAGGACGAGCTTGCCGACCTTGGGCTTGCCGGCATCCCGTCGAGCCGAGGGAGATTCGACTCCGTGATCGAGCGCATTCCTCAGCAGGTGCATCACCGGATCACCGATCTCGTCGAGCACCGATTTGTCGACTTCGATGTCTGTTCCCCGTAATTCCAGCACCACCTGCTTGCCCAGCTCGTGCGCCGTGTCGCGGACAAGACGCTCGAAGCGCTCGAACGCCTGGCCAACAGGCACCATGCGACTTTTCGTGATCTCGTCCTGAAGATTGCCGATGAGCCTCGATGCATGGGTAACGATTTCCACCAGCGGCTGGGCGCCCGATTGTCGCACGAGCTCGGTCAGGCGGCCGCGCGCGATCACGAGCTCGCCGACGAGATTCATCAGCGCGTCGAGACGCTCGGCATCGACGCGCACGCTTCGATGAGCGTCCAGTCCGACTGCAGCGAACATCGGTAATACGGGAGTGTTTCGCGCCGGTGTCCTCCGCACCGAAGCGTTGCGTACGGGAGTGTTGCATACGGGAGTGTTGCGCACGGGAGTGCGACGTTGCCCGCGCGATGAAGCGGGCTGCGAAACCGCGGCGGTCGGCCATTCCATCGTCGGCATGAGCGACGCTGAGAGGTCGGAATCCCCCGCGTCGGCCAGCGCCCCGAGCATCTCGACCGCGGGGGTCAGGTCGGGATTGGCGTTCCTGTCGCGCGACACAATGACTACCGCGCTCTCGAGGACGTCAACCGCGTCGAACAGGGCGTCGATCACCGCAGGCGAAGGTGCCGTCTCATCGCGACGCATCTTCTCGAGAAGAGTCTCCAATGCGTGCGACAGATCGCGGATGGACTGGTAACCCATCGCGGCGCTCATCCCCTTCATGTTGTGCACCGCCCTGAACAACGCCGACACGTGCTCGGGCCCTGCACCCCGCTCGATCGCGAGGAGCGCGTTGTTCATCTCCGTCAGCCGCTCCCGTGCTTCGGCGCGGAAGAGGTCGGAGTAACGCTGCGCGTTCACTTACCCAAGCACACGCTGCACCGCCTCCAGCACCCTGCTCGGCTGAAAGGGCTTGACGACAAAATCCTTGGCGCCCGCCTGTATCGCTTCGGCGACGAGAGCCTGTTGTCCCATGGCGCTGCACATCAGCACCCTGGCCTGCGGATCGAACTGCGTTATCGCGCGCACGGCCTCAATGCCGCCCATATCGGGCATGATGATGTCCATCGTCACGAGATCGGGCTTGAGTGACCGGTACTTCGCAACGGCCTCGGTTCCCGATTCAGCTTCGCCAACGACATCGAGGCCCGCTTGAGTCAGGATGTCGCTGATCATCGTTCGCATGAAAACCGCGTCGTCGCACACCAGAACCGTACTGTTCACTTTGTCCCCCTTCAGGCAAGAGCGATTTGCACCATCGCGCCAAGATCGATGAGCGCGTCGATTGATACATCCTTGTCCAGCACTCCGATGTCGTGGACCTCGTCCACAACCACGCCCGTAACCCGGGTTCCACGCTCGACGAGCAGAATGCTCGCGGTGGAATCGTCTGCCGGCACGCCGTATTCCGACATTGCCGCATCGAGCACAGTCACGATGTTGCCTCGGAGATTGATGAGCCCGCGCACCTGGCGGGGCGAGCCCGGCAAGGGTGTCGCGGGCTGGACCGGAATCACCTCGCGCACCGAGCCCAGGCCGGCGCAATGGCGCCGCCCGGCGAGCGTGAACACCACGACCTTTACGTTTGCGTACGTCTCAGCGGCGGGCTCGCGCGGATTAAGAAGCTCGCCGGGGCCGTCGGTCTCGGGGAGTGCCGGTCTAGCTGCTACGCTGGTCATAGAAACCGAGGGCGACCAGCGGATCCTCGGCTTCAGACAACCCGGAGCCTTCGGCTATCGCGGAGAGCGAGCGCTTCAGATCCTCGGGTAGCGGTGAGCGGATGTCCATCGGCGCGCCAGTGATTGGATGAGTGAACGCGAGCCACGCCGCATGCAGAAAATGCCTACGGGGCGGAAGCCCGGCGATTCGTCTTCCTCCACCTCTGCCGTAGGTGTCGTCACCGATTACCGGGTGTCCGACCGACGCGAGATGAACGCGAATCTGGTGGGTCCGCCCTGTGTGCAGATGAGCGCGCAGCAGGTCTCCCGATCCAAAGCGGGCGAGCCGGACAAAATCCGTCCTCGCCTGCCTTCCGCTACTGACGATTGCCATACGCTTTCGGTCTCGCGGGTCACGGGCGATGGGGCGGTCGACCGTCAGCGTGTCGCCAGCCAGATGGCCCCAGATCATCACCGCATACCTGCGATGTACCCTCCGCGCCGCGAGAGCAGCGGATAGAATCCGGTGCGCCCGCTCGGTCTTCGCGACTATCAGAAGACCCGATGTTTCCTTGTCCAGGCGATGAATGATGCCCGCCCGGTCTGCAGCCGTGCCCGCCGCAAGGTCCGCCCCTCTGCCGAGAAGGGCATGCACCAGCGTCCCGGACCAATTGCCGGGCGCCGGATGCACCACCATGCCCGCTGGCTTGTCGATCACGACCAGAGCATCGTCCTCATAGGTGATCGACAGCGGAATGGCTTCGCCGACGATCTCGCGCGTGACGGCCTCGGGCTGTTCCACGATTACGACGTCACCGGTCACCGGACGGTAACTGGCCTTTTCGCGCCGACCGTTCACACTGACGTTGCCGTTGGCGATGAGAGTCGCCGCCTGGTTCCGCGAAATGTCGACGCGCTGGGCCACAAGCAAGTCGAGGCGGACGTCACCGTCCGCCTCGATCAGGTACTCGTTGCGCCGGGCGGGAGTCAGATGTCGGTTCCTGTGCGCGATACAGGAGAAACCGACGACGCAGGGACGGTCGCCACTTCCTTGGCCATCTCCTGGTCTCCAGAGGTGCCCGCTTCGTCGGCGTTCTCCTCCCCCCACAGAACCCATGCGAGCAGGAATGCGCCGACGCTCACCGCCATGTCGGCGACGTTGAATGTCGGCCACCGCATGTCGCCGATTCCGACATCGATGAAATCAACAACGCCAGCCGCGGATCGGATGCGATCGATGAGATTGCCAATCGCGCCAGCACACACCAGTGCGATCGCCAGCGTACGGATCAGATCGCCTTCCTTCGTCGCTCGGTACAGGCGGCCGAGAATGAACAAAGCGCCGACCGTCAGCGCCATGAAGATCCAGCGTGAGTACGCGCCGAGGTGCAGCCCGAATGCCGCGCCCGGATTGTACACGAGCGTCAGACGCACAGCCGTGCCGAGCAGCTCGTGCGGCATCCTCTGCGGGAACAGCGCGTTGACGGCCAGCGCCTTGGTGATGACGTCTGCGACGACCACCACCACAACCACTGTCCAGAATAACGGCGGGTTAGCTCTGCCTCTTTGCATCTTCCTCACGCTGCTTGCAGTCGATGCAGAATCGCGCATGCGGCAATGCATCGAGACGTTCATAGGCGATGTCCTGCCCGCAGTTGTGGCACTTCCCGAACGTGTCCGGAGAGCGGTACAGTCGCCGCAACGCCTCATCGAGATGCCAGAGGAAACGGCCCTCCTGGCTCGCGAAGAGGAAGGCCTTCTCCCTCTCCATTGCGTCGGTGCCCTGATCCGCCATGTGGAACGAGTACGCGCTGAGGTCCCCGTCGGCACCCTGCGGCGTCGACCCGAAAGTCTCGTCGTAGTGCCCGAGCTCCTTGAGAACTCGCTTCCGCTCATCCATCAGGCGCTTCTCGAAATGATCGAGCAGCTTCTTCGTCATCGGCTTCTGCTTCTTAACGGCAACAGGTGATGCCATCTAAACGGCCCTCTCGAGTGCGATGCTCACCGCCTGACCGTCAATGTCAACCGGTTGCACCGCATTATG
>JALYJX010000075.1 GCA_030775065.1 Gemmatimonadota bacterium
ATCTGATCAAGTACCTCGAGTCGATCGGAGTTCGATTCGGCGCGGATCTCAACGCGTATACGGGCTTCGACGAGACCGTCTTCATTCTCCCGGTTCCAACGGACACGGCGCGGATCATCGAGCAGGCGTTCACCATCCTCGAGGACTGGGCACACGGACAGATATTCGACTCGACCGAAGTGATGAACGAGCGGGGTGTGGTGCGCGAGGAATGGCGCGGAGGGAAAGGCGCCGACGAAAGGATGCTCAAGCAGTGGCTGCCTGTAGCATTCAAGGGATCACGCTACGCGGTCAGGCTTCCGATCGGTACCGAAGAGAGCATCATGGGCGCGACTCCCACGAAGCTTCGTGCTTTCTACCAGGACTGGTATCGCCCCGATCTCATGGCCGTGGTCGCTGTCGGTGACTTCGACGTTGCGCAAATCGAGGCGCAGATCAAGAAGCATTTCAGCGGCGTTCCCGCGCGGAAGAATGCGCCCAAACGCGTCAGCTACGACGTGCCGCCGAACAAGACGCCTCTTGTCGCGATTGCAAACGACAAGGAAGCGACTTCGTCGGGAGTCAACGTCATCTTCAAGCTTCCCGCTACCTCGCTGCGCACTGTTGGCGATTACCGCCGGGAGATTGTCGAGCGCCTGTACCTGCAGATGCTGAACGATCGCTTCTCCGAGATCGCCGAAAAGCCGGATGCACCTTTCCTTGGGGCGAGCGCGTCGAAGAGCAGCTTCTTCGCCCGCACAACCGAAGCTTTCGCACTTGCGGCAGGCGTGAAGGATGGTGGGGTCGAGGCCGGGCTCGAGGCGCTGCTCAAGGAAGCACGGCGCGTTGACCAGTTCGGATTTCTTCAGTCGGAGCTCGACCGCGCGAAGCAGAATCTGGTCCGCTCATACGAGCGCGCGTACGCCGAGCGGGAGAAGACGCAGTCGGGGCAGTTCGCGGAAGAGTACATCCGCCACTTTCTCGAGGACGAGGGCATCCCCGGTATCGAATACGAGTACCAGCTCGTCCAGTCGATTGCCGGTACGGTCACTCTCGCGGAAGTGAACAACTTCGCGAGCAACTGGATTACCGACGAGAACCGCGTCATCATCGCGCAGACACCGTTGAAGGCCGGCGTGCCTGTGCCGACCGAGAGCGGGCTGCTTGCGGTGTTCGATCGCGCATCGAAAGCGCCGATCGCGGCTTATGCGGAGAACCTCTCCACCGAAGCTCTGCTCGCCACTCCGCCAAAGCCAGGCAAGGTGGTGAGCACGCGCGCAATCGCGAGCATCGGTGCCACGGAGTGGAAGCTTTCAAACGGTGCGCGAGTCATCATCAAGCCAACAGACTTCAAGGATGACGAAGTGCTTGTCGGCGCGTACAGCAAAGGCGGCACTTCGCTCGCATCCGACGCTGATATCGTCTCGGCCGATCTCGCGGCGCAGATCATGGGTTTGAGCGGTGTTGGCGGGTTCAACCGGATCGATCTAGAGAAGAAGCTGAGTGGGAAGGCGGTGGGTGTTAACGCGACGATCTCCGAGACCACCGAGGGATTGAACGGGCGCAGCTCGCCGAAGGATCTCGAAACGCTTTTCCAGCTCATCTACCTCGGCTTTACGTCGCCGCGTCTCGACAGCGTCGCATTCGCGGCGTTCAAGAATCAGGTGACGCCCTTCCTCGCTAATCGCGGATCGTCACCCGAGGAAGTGTTCAGGGATACCGTGCAGGTCACGATGAGCCAGCACAGCGTGCGCGACCGGCCGTTCACGCCGGCGGTATTTGCCGAGGTGAATCCGGCAAAGTCGTTCGCGTTCTACAAGGACCGGTTCGCGGATGCGAGCGATTTTACGTTCGTGTTCGTCGGTAATGTCGATACGACGGCGCTCAAGCCGTACGTCGAGCAGTATCTGGCGAGCCTTCCGTCGCTGGGCCGCAAGGAAAGCTGGCGCGACACCGGAGGTGCTCCGCCAAAGGGCGTCGTGCAGCGCACCGTTCGGAAGGGTACGGAGCACAAGGCGAACACTCTGATTCAGTTCACCGGGGCGTGCGTTAGCACGCCGGAAAACCGGTTCGCGTTGCGCGCGCTTACTACACTGATTCAAATGCGGCTGAACGAGACCCTGCGTGAAAAGCTCGGAGGCACGTACAGCCCGAACGTCGGTGGCGGCTGCAGCCGCGAGCCGCGACCGGAGTACGCGATTTCGGTGTCGTTCGGGTCGTCCCCCGAGAACGTCGAGCCGCTGACAAAGGCGGTGTTCGCGCTGATCGATTCCCTGAAGGTGAACCCGGCCCCGCAGAGTGACATCGACAAGGTGAAGGAGCAGATTCTGCGCTCGCGTGAGGTCGAGACAAAGCAGAACTCGTACTGGCTCACCAACATCATGGCGCGCGACGCGGCCGGCGAGGACCTGGCCGGCTTGACGAGCGTGTACGATGAGATGGTGAGGCGCCTGACGCCGGCACAGCTGCAGCAGGCGGCTCGGCAGTACTTCAATACTGCCAATTACGCCAGGTTCGTCTTGCTTCCTGAGGTTGCCAAGTCAGGACAGTAGAAGTAACAGCAATTAACCACAATGCTGTTGCTTCTTTGTCTAGCCGCCGCGCCGGCCGAGTGTGACGCTCAGCTCGACGCGCTTGCCGTCGCGCATGACAACGACTTTCACTACATCATCGGGTTTGTGCGCGTAGAGAGCGTCGGTGTAGCTGTAAAGATCCTTGACGGGCTTACCACCGAACTCGACGATGACGTCACCGGCTTTCAGCCCACCTTTGTCCGCCGGGCTTGCCGGTCTCACTGCCATGAGACGCAATCCGGCGACGTCGGTTGCAGCCATGTCGGGAACCGAGCCGAGGTAGGTCTGCGACCCCTGACGACTCATGGATCGAACCGGCGCCGCGGTCTTCACGAATGTCAGGTGCGACGGCCGCTCGGCAATCGACCGCGCAACTTTGTAGGCAAGATCGACGACGCGGGCCGTGCCCGACGGGTTGATCTTTTCCACATCGTCGGTGGCCCGATGGTAGTCCTCATGCTGATTTGTGAAGAAATGCAGCACCGGGATGTCTTTGGCGTAGAACGACGACTGATCTGACGGGCCGAACCCGTCGCCAATTCCGGTCAACCGCAGCGCGCCGTTCGCCGACGCTGCGTTCGCGCTGTCGAGGAGCGCTTTGAACTCCGTGGCGGTCGCCGTCCCATACACTGTGAGCCTGTCGTTCTGGAGCCGGCCAACCATGTCGAAGTTGAGCATTGCGACGATGCGGCCGATCGGCACGGGCGAATGCGCGACAAAATATTGGGAGCCGAGCAGGCCGAGCTCCTCGCCGCTGAAGTTTGCGAAGATTACCGAGCGGCGCGGCGGATTCATCGAGAACAATCGCGCGAGCTCCAGCACCGCGGCTGTCCCGGACGCATTGTCGTCGGCGCCATTCCGGATTGCGTCCTTTGCGTCGGGGTCCTGCGCAAACTGAGTGGAGCGTCCGAGGTGATCGAAGTGCGCGCCCACTACTATATACTCTTCCCGCAACACCGGATCTCTGCCCCTCACTAGCGCAATAACGTTCTGCGAGCGCCGGGGCTCGGTGCGTCCGGCATGAGCATCCCCCGCCGATCGGGCTTCGAACGGCTGGAGGTAGCCCGGGAGCGGTGCGACGAGCCCGAGCGTCTTGTACCGGCGAGCAAGGTACGCTGCGGCGGAGTCGTTCCCCGGCGTTCCTGTGAGACGGCCCTCGAGCTGGTCGCTGGCGAGATATGCGATGTCGCGCAGAATTGCCGTCGAGTCCGCGTTCGTTGGACCCGGGGGTGCCTGATAGGCCGAAGTGCAGGCAGTGCCGGCGACGAGAATGGCGAATGCGCCGAAGTGTCGCATTGATTTTCTGAGACGAACCAGGCTGATCTGCATCGTGGATCGAATCCTAATTCGCTGCGCGGCCGGCAGCCAGCGATCGGACGCGAAGATGGCGTTGACTCAGCGCGGTTGCAGCCAGCGATCCAACCGGAAAGCGGCCTAACGACAGCGCCTCACCAGGCGCTTCGCTGCGGGTGAATGTGGGAAGAGGGCGAGAGCTCGCTTCGCGTGCGGGCGCGCCGTGGCGCAGCGGCCGCGCCGAGAGAACAAATCCGCGACGCGAATGTTGATGCGATAGCTCCCCGGGCGAAAGGGAGACAGCCTGGTCGTCCAGATGCATATCACGGATGCAAGCGACGGGCGCGTGCTGCATCAGCTCGATGCAGTGGCTGTGCCGGTAACGAATGCGCATACGATTCTGGACCGACTGAGGGATGGCGTGACCGGAGCAGTCGCCGCGCTTGCCGACACGCTTTACCTGCCATGGACCACCGCGCACAGCCGGCCGCCCAAATACGCCGCCTTCCAGGAGTTCATGCAGGGGCTCGACGCGATCGTGAACCAGGGGGCGAGACCGGCTGTGGAGCACCTGAAAAAAGCTATCGCGCTCGATACCGGGTTCGTCGAAGCAAAGCTGTGGCTGATGGAACAAGCGGATCTTTTTCCCGAAGAGCGAGGCCTGGTCGATTCCGTCATGGCAGTTGCGCTCGCGCAGCGTCCGAACCTTGCACCCTTCGACCAGGTCTCGCTCGATCGGCAGGTCGCGTTCCTCACAGGAAACTTGGAAGGCGCCTATACCGCATCGCGACGACTTGCGGCGATGGCGCCGAACACTCCGGATGCCCATGTCTTTCACGCCCAATCAGCCATGGCGACGAGAAGGTTCGGCGAAGCTATCGCCGTCCTGCACCGTATCGACCGCTCAAAAGGCTGGTTGAAAAACCTGGGACAGATCACGTCCTGGGATCTGCAAGCGCACCGCCTGAATGGCGATCTCCGCGGCGCAATGGCGGAGTGGCGACGGGCGCGAGCGGCAAAGCCCGCTGATTACGCCACGTGCAATCACGGTATCCTGATTCTTGCTTCGATGGGACGCGAATCCGCGGTTGATTCACTTGTGCGGCAATGCGCAAGTCTTCCTACCTCGCCGCCAACCGTTGACGGGACGTGGTTGCAAGCGGGTCGTGGCTTTCGCAGTCACGGATACATTGCGGCTTCTCGGCGAGCTTTCGAGCGGTCGCTTGCAATTCGTACCGCGGCAGCCGCAAAGGATCCCAAGCGCCGCAGAGCCCTCGCGATGATTCAGTGCGAGCTTGGCTTGTGGAAGGATGCCTACGAGAATCTGAAGGCCACCGCCGACACGTCGGACTCGGATGACAGGACCACCCTGGGCATCATCGCCGCGCATGTCGGCGATTCCGCTACAGTTTCCGCCACCTTGAACTGGATCGACGAGTGGGGACGACGCGAGAGGACCCGTAACGGGGCGAGGCCAAGGATGGCGCGCGCATTTGTCGTGCTGGCGGAGGGAAAGCGTGACGAAGCAGTGCGATTGCTGCGAGCGGCCATGCGTGACGGAATAGCACCTCCATGGACTGCCTGGTATATCAGATTCGAACTTCAGCCGCTGCGCGGTGATCCCCGGTTCGAGGAGATGATAAGGCCCCAAACCTGAACCGTAGCTGCGCCTTCCCCAGCCGCTTCTTGAACAGAATCGTCGTATGCCAGTCGCCGATCGCTAGCGATTGGGAACTCACGGCACGACGCACGGACTGGCGCCCCGCATGACACGGACATCACTCGCTGTCAATGTCGCCGAAGTTCCTCGAAAAGATAGGCAGGTTGCGCCCATGTCAGCCGACTCCAGCGGCTGTATCGTTAGCCCCTCAGTCGGCGGGTTGGTATTGCACAGGGTGCTGAACGCATCCGAATCGGTATCATCAACACGAACACGATTTTCTTGGAGCGTTGAAATGAGTCGTCGCGATCGCTGTCGATGCCTAGCGGCGGAACGTGGCGCGAGTCTGATCCGAGCCCGGGCCCTCGTCGCCGTAAAGAAGCGTCACTGACGCCCCATCAGCCGACACCGTACCGGGCCCGAGGAGATACGGAAAGCCCGCCCCGCCGCCGTTTGTTCGCGTGAAGGTGAGTGTGTTGCCCTGCCGAGTATATGTGCCCTGTTCGGCGTTGTCGAAGTTGATACCGTTGTTCTTGTTCCGATGTGACGTCCGAAGGTCGTATGTGCTCGCAGTCAGAGTCAGCGACCCACTCAGCGTGAGGCAGCAGCCGTACGGCGCGGACGGATCCGATGGCAACGGCTGCCCATTCTCCTCGACAAGCGTGTACGTACGCCGATTTGCGCGGGAACCATGGACCTTCCACTGCACGATGAGGCGCCCACCGCGATCATCGTTGCAAGCACCGCTGGATGTCTCATGGATGCCAGTTATTTCGAGGGCCGCGATTCCCTCTAGTACCTCGGCGTCACTCCAAGATTCCACATCAGAAACGAATAGATATCGGCGTTCTGCTCGATCGATTTGGTCGTGCTGCTTGCTCCGTGTCCTGATCTCGTGTCGATGCGGATCAAAACCGGATTGTCCCCAGCCTGGGCCGCCTGCAATGCCGCCGCGTACTTGAAGGAATGCGCCGGTACGACACGATCGTCGTGATCCGCGGTGGTGCTCAGCGTCGCGGGATACTTCGTTCCAGCCTTGATATTGTGCACCGGCGAGTAGGCATACAGCGCCTTGAACTCGTCTTCCTTGTCGCTGGAGCCGTAGTCGGCGATCCAGTTCCAGCCGATCGTGAACTTGTGGAAGCGCAGCATGTCCATCACGCCCGCCTGCTGAATCACCGCTTTGAACAAGTCCGGTCTCTGGTTCGCCACTGCGCCCACCAGTAGTCCACCATTTGAACCGCCCTGGATCGCGAGTTTCCCAGGTGACGTGTACTTGCTCTTGATCAGGTATTCAGCCGCGGCTATGAAGTCGTCAAAGACATTCTGCTTCTTCAGCTTCGTCCCTGCCTCGTGCCACTTCTCGCCGTATTCGCCTCCGCCGCGCAGGTTTGCCGAAGCGTAGACAAATCCCTGCTCGAGCAGCGCCATGCGTAACGAGCTGAATCCCGGATAGGTAACGCTGTTGAAGCCGCCGTAGCCGTAGAGCGCCGTCGGGTTGTTGCCGTCGAGCTTGATGCCTTTCTTGTGGACCAGGAACATCGGCACGCGTGTGCCGTCCTTGCTGTTATAGAAAACCTGCGATGTTTCGTAGTCGGTCGACTTGAAGCCGGGGATCTCAGGTTGTCGGAATAACGTCGACTGTTTCGTCGCGATGTCGTACTTGTAGATCGTCCCCGGGAAATTGAACGTGGTAAATGTATAGAACGTGAACTTGTCGTCGTACCTGCCGCCAAATCCGCCGACTGTTCCCGGTCCCGGCAGCGTGATTTCATTTTCCAGCTTGCCGTCGAGGCTGTAGACGTAAGCGCGCGCCGCGACATCCTTGAGATAGGTGACGAACAGCTTGCCGCCGACGGTGTTGACGATGTCGAGGGGCTCCGGTTTCTCGGGTATGACGTCCTTCCAGTTTTTCTCGTCAGCGTTGGCGGGATCAAACAGGAAGACGCGTCCATTCGGCGCCTTGTGATCGGTCCAGACCAGGAACTTGTCGCCAATGTTATCGATCACTCCAAAACTGTCATCGCCAATGTCGGCGACGATGGGCTTGAATTGTCCGCCAGGCCGGGAGAGGTCTCGATAGAAAACAGCGTTTCCCTTTTTTCCTTTGCCACGCTCGGACACGGTGAGAAAAGTAAAGCGCTCGTCGTCGCTGGTGCTAACGGTGTGAAATCGCTCCGGATTCGCCTTGTCTTCATAAACCAGCACGTCCGCTGACTGCGGCGTGCCGACCTTGTGATAGAAGACCTGATGGTTCTCGTTCTTAGTCGTCATTTCGCGACCCTTTTCCGGCGCGGGGTAACGGCTGTAATAGAACCCGTCGCTCTGCCAGGAGATGCCTGAAACCTTCACCCACTTGAGAAGGTCCGGTTGCAGCTGCTTCGTGGCCACATCCATCACGTACACGTCGTTCCAGTCGGAGCCGCCCTGCGAAACACCGTAGCCGAGATACTTCCCGTCCTTCGAGAGTGAAACAGTTCCCAGACGCGTGTTACCGTCTTTGGAAAGCTTGTTCGGATCGAGCAGAACCTCTGAGGTGCCTTCGAGACCTTTCTGGCGATACCACACGCTCTGGTTCTGCAGCCCGTTATTCTTCGTGTAGAAGAAATACTCGCCGCGTCGCGAGGGAGCCGAGTATCGCGGATAGTTGAAGAGCGCGGTCAGACGTTCCTTGATCTTCTGGCGAAACGGTATCCGCTCCAGATATCCGAAGGTGACTTTGTTCTGGCTTTCAACCCAGGCCGCAACCTCAGGCACAACTGCAGCGTCGCCCTCGAGCCAGCGATACGGATCCGCGACCTTCGTCCCGAAGTAGTCATCGACTGTTTCAACCTTCTTCGTTTGGGGATAAACAACTCTAGCTGAGTGGCCGTCCGCGGAGGTTGCTGAAGAGTTAGGGTTTTGCGCGACCGCAAACGGCGCGAGCGATGTCGAAGTGATCGCCAGCCCGCTTGCCAGCAGGGCGTAAAGCGAAGGTCGCCAGGGAAAGCGCAGGGGCTTCTGGATGCTTCTATTCATCGGCATTGTCTCCCGGGTTTGGTGCAGACTTGGAAACGGAACCGACAGAAGTGGGGAGTCGGGACGCGATGCTAAGTTGCCGTTGAAGAATACTCGAAAGAGACGCAATTCTTGGGCGCGTGCGGCCTCATCTCCTGGGGCTGGCTCGACGAATTCGATCTCCGGGGAGCTTGATTGACAGCCTGCTAGCTGCCTCCACGACGGCTTTGCTCGTTAGCATGAGCGGCTCCGGCTCGAGAAACTGCAGCTGGCCTCGACCGAGTCTGGGGTCGAAGACGATAGTTGTGTGCCAGTCGCCGAAGAGGGATGACCACCATCTGAAGCCCCGCAGACGCTCCTTGTACAACTTCTCGGCAATTCGCTGAGTTGCCCGGACGTCCGAGCTCGCCAGAACGTCGGGTCGAATTTCAAACTCGGACAGCACGTGCGGGTCGCAGAGATCGGCGATGCCGTGGACGTGGTTACCGACGGCAGGCGCCTTCAGCTCTGCCTGCACCAGGGCGAGCGGCTTCCGCGAGCGAATGAGGTCTGCTTCGTCGAGGAGTTGATTTCGCAGTCCCTGCATGACTTCGGCGACAGCGTGGGCAGGTGATTCGCCGAAGTACCAGACTGGAGTGAGGTGGGGAATGTCGAAGCGGCCCGCACCTTGATTCGCTGGCGCGCGGGAGGCGCTGAACATCTCACCAGACTGGGCGGCGGGGTCGAACGGAAAGACTCGCCACAGCGAGCTCAACGGCTCAGGCAAACGCTCCGCTTCGCTCGTTCTCCACAGCCGCAATCACCTCGGAAAGGCGCCCTGCCATAAGGACGTCCAGGGGGCGGCGATTGTCGAGGTGGGCGTTGATTCCTCTGAGCCACTTTGGAATCGTTGACGGCGACAGGACTTCAACCAGGAGTGCGACTACAGTCTCGATGCCTTCCATTCGGTCCGAATGCTCGGGGCTTATCCCGGCGCCCAGCTTCCACCGCTTCATGTTGCTGCGATCGACGCCGAACGCGGCGGCCATGGCGGAATCGCTGCTGAAAACAGAGCGCGCCACGAGGAATTTGTATTTCCTTATGGCCGCCAGGTGCGCCGGGTTGGCAAGGTTGAGCGATTTCGGGAAAGATGTCTTCAATGTCGAGTTTGACATGTCGGTCGACCAGATGAACAGAAAGAGCCTGCTCAACAAATATGTTGAGTAGGCTCCCTTGATCGCAAGGCTTTGAACAACCCCGGTTTCCTACTGCACCGCGTTGATCATGTCGAAGATCGGCAGATACATGCTCACTACCATTCCACCGACAACGACGCCGAGGAACACGATCATCATCGGCTCCAGCAGGCTCAACAGGTTGTTCACCGCCGCGTCGACCTCGTCGTCGTAGAAGTCGGCGATCTTCGACAGCATCTCGTCCAGACCTCCCGTCTGCTCTCCAACCGAGATCATCGAGATCACCATCGGAGGGAACACCCCCGACTTCTTGAGCGGCTGAGCAATCGTGTCGCCACCGGCGATCGAGGCGCGCGACTCCATGATCGCATCCTGCACCACCCGGTTGCCCGCTGTCTTTGCCGTGATCTCGAGGCCGTCGAGGATGCTCACGCCTGAGCTGACCAGCGTGCCCAGCGTGCGCGTGAACCGCGACACGGCCGCCTTTCTGATCACGTCGCCGAGCACGGGTACTGTGAGCAGGAACTTGTCTATGTTCAGGCGCCCATTCGGAGTCGCCGCGTAGCGCCTGTAAAGAAAGAACGCCGTGACTACAACCGAGATCATGACATACCAGTAACCCTTCAGGAACCGCGACATCGCCATCACCACGCGCGTCGGCAGCGGCAGAGCGAGACCCGCGGAAGTGAACAGATTCTCGAACACGGGAATCACGAACACCAGCAGCACGGTGACGGCAATTGCCGCCACGCTCATGATGACGCTCGGATAAATCGTCGCGCCCTTTACCTTCCGGATCAACGCGTCGTTCTTCTCCATGAACGTGGCGAGGCGCATCAGAATCGTGTCCAGGATACCGCCCGCCTCACCGGCTGCGACCATGTTCACGTACAGCGGACTGAAAGCGTTCGGGTGCTTGCCCATCGCGTCGGCGACGGTCTTACCCGACTCGACATCGAATACCACCTTCCGCGTCACGTCAGAAAGCACCTTGTTCTGGCTCTGCTCCGCCAGAATGTTGAGCGCCTGAACAAGGGGCAGTCCGGCATTGATCATTGTCGAGAACTGGCGCGTGAAGATGACTATGTCGCGCATCCTGATGTGGCCGCGCCGCGCCTTCTTCGCCGCTGCCGCTTCGTCGATCTTGACGACACTCAGCCGCTGACGCCGAAGCTGCGCGATTACGTCGTCACGCGACGACGCTTCGAGCGTAGCCGTCTTGAGGTCGCCGGAGAACGACCGCGCCGTATACGTGAAGCTCGTCATCCGTTAACGGGCCCTCGCCACTTTCTCGTGCATCTTCACGACGCCGCGTACGTAACCGACGTTTTCCTGCCCGGTGGGCTCGCGGCCGATCATGCGAAGGAACTCGTCAGGGGCGCTCGTTACGCGCAGCGCCTCATCGGCCGTGATCTCACGGCCCATATAGAGAGCGTACAGCGAGTCGTTGAGGGTCTGCATCCCCCACTTCTTGCCCGCCTGCATCGACGAGTAGATCTGATGGATCTTGTCGTCACGAATCAGCGCGCGGATCGCGGGAGTGATTATCAGAACCTCCGCGGCGAGAACGCGCCCTCGCCCGGTGGCGCGCGGAACGAGCGTCTGCGTCACGATGCCTTCGAGCACGAACGCCAGCTGCGCCCGCACCTGCGACTGCTGGTGCGGAGGGAACACATCGATGATCCGGTTGATAGCCTCGGCCGCCGAGTTCGTGTGCAGCGTGGCGAACGCGAGGTGGCCAGTCTCCGCGATTGTAAGTGCGGCCTGAATCGTTTCAAGGTCCCGCATCTCACCGATGAGGATCACGTCGGGATCCTCGCGCAGAGCGTATTTGAGCGCGTTGGCGAAAGACTTGGTGTCAGTGCCCACCTCGCGCTGATTGATCAGGCAGCTGTGGTGCTTGTGGATGAACTCGATGGGATCTTCGACAGTGATGATGTGACCCTTTCGCT
>JALYJX010000076.1 GCA_030775065.1 Gemmatimonadota bacterium
GTGTTTCGAGTGGTTTCCCATTGAGTGCGGCCAGCTGATTGAGCACGGCCTTCATCTGTGCATCAGGCGCCGCCATCGCGGCGGGCGGCTGAGCAGTCGTCGCTTCTGTGTTCGCTATTGGGTCGGTATGCATGACTGGTAACCGATAAGAGTTCTAGCTCAACGTCGGCTTAAAGAACGGCTGAACGATCGCGACAACCTGCGCCTTCGTGAGCGGCTCGTCGAACGCCTCCTGCGCAGCGAGGGAGTTGAACGTGGTCGGAAGATTCGGAAGCGTGGTAACGTTGGCGGTACCTTGAGTGACGTTTTCCTCACCCGCGTAGATAGCGGTCAATGCAGTGACCACGCCCGCGGGAGCGTTCGAGATATTATCCACTCCGGCCGCGGCGACGCCGCCTCCGGAGATCGTGCCGCTGAATTTCACAGATGAGGGAGCACCGGTTGCACGGCGCAAACGCCTAATCTTCGCCGCGTGCCTCGCTTCTACTGAATGGATTCGAAGCGCGGCCTCGAGCACCGCCCTGTTCGCTAGCAGCACTCCGGCCTGTCCCTTGTATGCGCGAACGCCGGTGTCCTCGGCGGCCTGCGCGACGGCCAGCAGGAATGCGAGCTCCGTGGTCGCACGGGCAAACGGCCCGGCCGGACTGTTCCCGCGATTGCCTGTAAAATCAAAACTGTCCGCGGTGAGGTTGAGGCCGTTGGTGGCACCGGCCGCCGTCAGAAATGCCACGTGCGCCGCTTCGTGTTTCTGGATCTGTTGGAGGGCGGTCACCGCGGCGGCCGGCGCCTGGGAGCGCACCGGGGCGAACGCCGCATTCTGTGCTGAGGATGAGCTCGTTCCGAGAACAGCCTTGTAGAACTCGTTCTCGAAGATCTCGAGCTGCAGCGCGAAGTTGAGCACCGCAGTCACATCAGCCGCCGTCTGCGCGAAAACATCCTTCGAGAGAGCGGCAAGCGCCACCGGCACCGACGCCATTGCCAGTCCGGCGGCAACCGTGCTGCTGACGCTCGCGCCTTTTCTGATGGCCTCGCGACGAGTGACGAGACGCTCCGTAATCCCGGGGTCGATCGAGCCGAGAATTGTTTCGTTAGCTTCCATGGTTCACTACTCCTTTATGATCGATGCCTTGAAGGTCGAGTCAGGGTCACGGGGTTGGGTTTGGCGGACCGGCCTCTGCAGTCGCCGGGGTGATTGCGGGGTTCGTTCCAATCGCAATGCTCGTCGTCACGAACTGTGTAGCGGCAACTCGGGTAAGTACCGCGCCCGGTTCGAGCTTGACGTCGAGTCCCTGGGCGTTCACGACGTCGTCACCGGCAAATCGGGTATTTGCCGGCGTGCCCGTCAGGCCCAGCCCCTCGCGGAGATCGCGGATCGCGGCGGCGTGCCGCGCTTCCACGGAAACGATCTTTCCGGCGATGAGAAGAAGTGCGCCGTCCTGGAAGTACTTCCCAGCGCCGTTGTAGGCGCTGACACCAAGGTCCTCGAATGCTTCCGAGGTCTTGAGGATGGCGGCGGTGTTCGCCGTCGCCGCGGCCACGGTCGTGCTGTTCAGCGCCAGACTTCCGATGGCGGCACTTCCAAGCGCAGCCTTCAGGAACTCCCGATGGACGACCTCATGGTTCACGAGGTCGGTAAACACTTCCTTCAGCTCGGCGCTCATCCCGCCGAATGCCGCCGAGGCGACGACGGCCGTGTAGAAGCCCGCCTCCAGCTGCTCGAGAGCGTAGGCGTAATTGAGAATTCCTGTGTCGTTGCTGAGGTTGAGAGTGACCGGGCCGCCTGGCCCCGTGATGTCGTTGTCGCCGTCGTCGCAAGCCGCGAAGACACTCGGCAAGAGGACGATAGTTCCCCCGACTCCCAGCATTTTCAGAAAGTCCCGTCGTGTCTCGACGCGCCACATGGCGTCAGGCCCACCGACAACCTTTGTCTTTTCGTCCTCGTACATCTCTAGTCTCCTCGCTCACCGGCCTGCCGCTACGTGCTGTTCGGCCGGAACGAACGCACGCCAACGATACCTGCTCGACCCCGATTGGACTTCCCAACGCGGCAGCTTCGACGATGAAGGACCGATCAACATCAAGGAGCGCCTTGAAATCCAAGCCTGCAGGGGGCAATGCACATCTTGGGCCATCTGCTCCTGTTTTGTGAGCAGACATGTTGTTGCCAGATATCTGAGGCTAATTTCTTGCACACAGTAATGGAGTCGGAGATATTGTCCCCCGAGGCGCTAACTTGGTCACCCTGAAGGTCAGATCGCTTCCCTGGCGCACTCGCGAAAAAGCTTTGCGTCGCCAACCAAGGCCGCTCAATGCCTGAGCCAGTCAACGTGATCGCCGACACACTGCGCGGAAGGATTCTGCGCGGCCTTCATGCCGGTACCCTCGAGCATGGCGATCGCCTGCCTAGCGCCCGCGACCTGGTGGACGAATTCGGGGTGGATCACCGTGCGATTCTCACTGCGTATCGCGAGCTGGCTGCCGAAGATCTCGTCGAGCTTCGCCAGCGTGGCGGCATCTACGTGGCAATCGATCACCGCTACGGCGGAGGAGTACCGCTCCTGCCTCAGAGCTGGATCGTCGAAATGCTCGTTCAGGGACTTGCGCGCGAGATTCCCGTACCTGAGCTATGCGAATGGGTCCGTCGATGCACGGAAACACTTCGGCTTCGGGCTGCAGTTATTACTTCGACGACCGATCAGGTCCAGGGAATCTGTCGGGAGCTGCGCGACGATTTCGGGCTTGAAGCGGATGGCGTTCTCGCCGATGAGCTGACGTCACGCGACACTCTGCCCCTCGCGATGCGGCGCGCCGACCTTCTTTTCTCCACCGAAGCGCACGGAGCCGCCGTGCGCAAAATCGGCGATGACATCAAGAAGCCGGTCGTCGTCATTGGAGTAAGGCCCGACCTGGTAATCGGGGAATGGGTTCTTCTTCTGCGTCAGCCGGTGTACGCCATTGTGGCGACTTCGGCCTTTGGCGACATGATCCGGTCATTTTTCTCCGGGGTGCCGGGCGTCGAGAATCTCCGCGTAATGGTATTGGGAAAGGACGACCTCTCCGCGATTCCGGACGATGCGCCGACCTACGTAACTCAGGGAGCCAGAGCGCAGCTCGCCGGCATCAAGCTTCCCGGGCGCGTTCTGCCGGCCGCGCGCACGATCTCAACGCAAACAGCGCGGGAGATTCTCGACTTCATCGTTCGCTCGAACATCGAGGCGATGCAGAGCCTCCAGCACTGAAACTCAGCCTTTCGCCGTTGGGGCGGTCTCCGCATCGCGTGCACCATCCACGTATTGCGCGAGATACGGAGTCACCGATGCCAGTATTTTCTGTTCTCCCGGCGGAAGCAGTCGTGGCCGAAAATCGTAGTGACATAGTACTCCCCCAATCCGACCAGTTGGCGTTCGAATCGGTACGCCGGAGTAGGAAATCACGGTGTGCCGCAATGGATACTTCTCGAGCAATGGGTCGGCCGGGGCATTTCCGGTCGCGAAAGGCTCACCGGTTGCGAGGACTATCGAGCAGAAGGTGCCTTTCAGCTGGCGGATTTCGCCGCAATGTTCAACCGACGGATTCTCACGATCACAAAGGGATTGGATGATGAGCACCGACTTGTCACATCGATACACTCCCGTAAATCGAAACCGAACTCGCCCGTTGAGATATCGCAGCGCGTCGTGCAGGCCGGAGCGCTCGAGCACGGCAACGAATTCTGAAGACGCGTTCGCGCCTGACGCGCTCGAGGAATCGGCGCGGCCTTCTTGATTCGGGAGCCTTTGCGAGGCGGCCGTCTGTTCGTGAATGGGGGTCATCGCCATCATGTCCTCGGCTGTGGTCTTATTCAAGGTCATACCAATGCCGTTTCCTAATTGCATACAATGCGCCATCGCAGAATTAATGGCGCCATGCTGGAAAACCGGGCAGCATCGCGTAAGTTCGGCAGGATGAACCGCGGAGCGTTGCGGCCACATCCTCCTTTTGCGCGTCCAGTGACTCAATTGAAGATCGAGCCTGTTCACGGCACCTTGCCGGAGAACACTTACGAGCATTTGCGGGACCTGATAATCAGGGGCCGTATCCCCGCGGGTGGCAGGATCGTGGAGGCCGAGATTGCGCTCCGCTTCGGTATCAGTCGCACGCCTGTTCGTGAGGCTCTCGCCTGGCTCGCCCATGAAGGGTACCTGGTGCCTGGCTCGACGGGTCTTCGGACTGAGCTGGTGGTTGCTCCGCTCACCACGGACGAAGTGCAGGAGCTCTGGGCGATGATCGGCGCCCTCGAAGGGCATGCCGCTAGCGCTGTCGCCGGTCTTCCCAAGGCGCGCCGACAGGATCTCGCCAAAGACCTGAAACGATTGAACTCGGAGCTTCTCGAAGCATCCAAGGTCCGACCGCGCGATCTAGACCTCCTTTTCGAGCTCCAGACCGCCTTTCATGTTCGTTTTGTGTACGAGATCGCCGGCCGTCGCTTCCGAAACATTTATGACAGAATTCGGCCGCACGTTCAACGGTACGAGTGGGCGTATGCCACGCGCGCCGAGGCAGAGTATGAGCCGTCGGCCAATGAGCATTCGCTGATAATTGCGGCGATCAAGGCGGGAGATAGGGGCAAGGCGAGAAACTCCGTGGAATCCCATTGGCGGCGCGCTGCTCGGAGGACGATCGCCATAATTGACAGCCTCTCCGAGCGGAATGCCCCGAGGCGTCGCGAGCGGAGCGCCAGAACAGGCAGCTGACTGATCGTGCCAGCCGGGGCCGCGAACAAATCGCGGGCTGATTTCCTCCAAGACGGGAGCAGCGAGACACTGATCAGGCGAGAGCGGCGAAGAAGATCCAGGACGCGATCGCACAGCCGATACCGATTTTGAGTGCTGTTGCAGCGACCCGTCCGAGTAACGCACCTCCGGCCACCCTGGTTGCATCCTTTCGCGTGCTGCCCTGCGAAATCTCACCGACGAGCGCGCCGATGAACGAGCCCGCAAAAGCACCTATCAACGGACCGACTATCGGAATTGGGAATCCCAGGATCGCCCCGACGATTCCACCGATGATCGCTCCCCAGCTCGCGCGCCGCGATCCGCCGTACTTGCGCGCGTACTTTCCCGCCAGCCCGAACTCCAGCACTTCGGCAATCACAGCAAGCACGGTGACCGCTATGAGAGTGAACCACCCGATCGGCGTGTCGCCGACCAGAACGTTGTAGATCACTCCGCTCGCGATCATCACCCAGAGTCCCGGAAGTCCCAGGGCAATCAGCACGAGTGACAGAACGAGTACGGCGGTCAATAGTACGAGTGCCATTAACGAAGCTCCTCAATGGTTGCGGCGAGTAAGCGCGCAACATTTGCAATTCCGCTGCCGTCCATTCGTTCACGCGTGTCGCTGGATGTATGTACGCGCGCGAGCGTGCCCAGGTTTCCGCGGGATACCGTAACCGCATCCCAGCCGGCGTCGGCGAACGCGACGCTGTCCGTGAGAATTCCCGGAATCAACGCACGAACCCGCACAGGCATTGCGAGACGCTCGCCTGCTCTCACGACGGCCGCGGCGGCCGGTCCGCGATTGCGACTGTGGATCATGCACAAGAAACCGCCGTGATCATCGATCGTGTCGCAGTTGACGACAGTTGCGCGCGCGTGATTCGACTCGACATGCGCGCGCGCTCCGGCAAGCGCGAGCTCCTCGGCGCTGGTGACTATTACGCCGACGTCGGCGTGCGCAGCCAGCTCGCGCACCGCGAGTAGAACGGACACGAGCCCGCTGGCGTTATCCACCGCGCCGGGCGACTTGTTGCCCGTCAGACAGAACACCAGGGGGATTGCCCCCGCGGATGCGACAATCGCGAGAATTGGGACTACCTCGCACCCGATGATTGCTTCCCCATTCGCCATCCCGCTCACCCACCCGAAGATCAGAGTAAAGCCAAGCACGGCGACGGCAACGAACGTCAGAACGACAGCGGCGACCCGGACGAGCATCGGTATCGTCTGCGATTTCGAATCCGCGTGAGCAACCAGCCAGACCGTCGGTGTTCCGCGCGTTGCGATCAGATTCGCGGAGCTCGATCTCAGCAACGGGAGCGTCAAAACCGCGCCGCCGCCGAGCCAGCGGCCGGCAACCCCTGTGAGCAGGAGGCCGAGGAGGAGTGTTCCGATGGCCGGCCCCGCTCCGCCATGGTCAGTATACATGTGGCTGGCGAGCAGCACGGCCGCGATCAGAAGGAGCCCGAGGACAGTCGGCCCGTAACGCGCTGGAAATTCGGAGAATGTGAACGGATCCTCTCTGACGGAGAATCCGTGGCTCTTCAGGAGCGACGCACAGAGCTGTCGCACATTGGCTTCGCTGTCGCTTCCGGCGAATCTCGGAGCAGACGCGATTTTCTCGAGCAGCTCACGCGCGTCAGACGCAAGGTCACGATCATTCACGCCGCGCCCCGTGGTTGTTCCGCAGTCCGTAGTTTGGTCCGCAGTTCGCAGCTGTCTTCAGGTGAGTCCCATGAGCTGCTTCACTTCACGAAGCGTCTCGGCTGCAATCGCCCGAGCTCGTGCAGCGCCGGCTGAAAGTATCTCGCCCACGCTGTTCGAGTCGCCCTTGACCTCCTGCGCACGCTCGCGGATAGGCTGCAGCTCCACTTCCATCGAGTCGAACAGAACCTTCTTGCAGTCAATGCAGCCCCAGCCGGCAGTGCTGCACTGCACAGCAACGTGCTCGACGGTAGCCGGCGGACTGAACGCCTTGTGCAAATGGTAGATGTTGCACACTTCGGGCGTCCCCGGATCCGTCCGGCGAACACGCTTGGGATCCGTCACCGCCGGGCGGAGCTTCTCCCAGATGTCCTTCGGGTCCTCGAGCAGGCCGACCGTGTTGCCGAGCGACTTCGACATTTTCGCCTGGCCGTCGAGGCCCATTACGCGGCGGGTCGGCGTGAGCAGGGGCTTCGGCTCGGGGAAAAACGGAGCCTCCTCGGTCGCAAACTTCGTGTTCCAGCGCCGCGCAACTTCTCGCGAGAGCTCCAGGTGCTGGACCTGGTCCTCGCCCACTGGGACCATGTCAGCCTTATACAATAGTATGTCGGCTGCCTGGAGCACCGGATACGTGAGCAACCCCACCGCTACACTTTCCTGCCGGAGCGCCTTCTCCTTGAACTGAGTCTGACGCTCGAGCTCGCCGAGCGGGGTGACCGAGTTGAATATCCAGGCAAGCTCGGTATGTTCCGCAACCATTGACTGAACGAACAGCGTGCACGCGGATGGGTCGATGCCCGCGGCGAGCAGCGAGATTACCATGTCGCGCGTCCGCTGCCTCAGGTCAGCCGGATCGTACGGCACGGTGATCGCATGATAATCGACGATGCAGAAGAACGACTCATACTGCCGCTGCAGCGCCACCCAGTTCTTCACTGCCCCGAGATAATTGCCGATATGCAGCTCACCCGAAGGCTGTATTCCACTGAAGATTCTGGGCATCCGGCGAAGTTAACGATTGAGAGGAACGAGTTGCAAGCAAACTTCGAATCCACCGATGACGATGCGCATTCGGCGCAGGAACTACTCGCCGTTGCAGTCTTCGCTGCCGGGGCAGCCGTGCGCGTGATCGACGACGCAGTCGGCGGGCGTACCTCGCTCGTGTGGGAGGAAAAAGGGTCGGCGGATTTCGTCACTGAGGTAGACAAGGCGGCGGAATCCGCCATCGTGGACGTTATTCGTGCGCAGTGCCCCGATGCGACAATCATCGGCGAAGAGCTGTCACCCGACGGCTCGCTCACATCTCGAGGAATCAGCTTCATCGTCGACCCGCTCGACGGAACGACGAACTTTCTTCACGACTATCCGGAATATTCGGTCTCGATCGCCGTCACCGATGGATCGGACCTCGTTGCCGGTGTTGTGCGCAATCTCACGAAGGACGAAACATTCACCGCCGTCCGAAACGGGGGCGCATATCTCAACGGCCAGCGGATTGCTGTCTCGCGCGAATCCAACCCTGCGCGCGCCCTGATCGGGACGGGATTTCCGTTCAAGCGACATGACCTGCTGGAGGAGTACGCACGCCAGTTCATCCACGTGAGCCGGCACACGGCCGGAATCCGCCGGGCAGGATCGGCGGCGCTGGACTTGTCGAACCTTGCGTGCGGCCGCTTCGACGGATTCTGGGAGCTCGTACTGGCACCCTGGGACATCGCTGCAGGAGTGTTGATCGTTCGGGAAGCGGGCGGGGTGGTCACCGATCTCGATGGGACGACGAAGCCGATATCACACGGCTCAGTCGTTGCAGGCAACCCGGACATTCACCCCTGGCTGCTGCGCACTGTTCAGGCCGCCGTCGAAGACCACGCCCTCCTGGCACGATGAAGCTCGTAGAATGCGTTCCCAATTTTTCCGAGGGCCGGCGGCCCGAGGTCGTCAAAGCGATTCGTGAGGCCATAGCCGCGGTGGAGGGCGT
Source organism: Gemmatimonadota bacterium (assembly GCA_030775065.1). GTDB lineage: Bacteria > Gemmatimonadota > Gemmatimonadetes > Gemmatimonadales > Gemmatimonadaceae > UBA4720. Next base: position 8,440 of record JALYJX010000076.1, read on the forward strand.
GACCGTCCTCGACGCATCATCCGACGCTTCGCACAACCGGTCCGTGATTACGTTCGTCGTTCCCCTCGACCGCGCGGTGGAAGCCGCGTTCGCGGGCATACGAGTGGCGGCGGCGCAAATCGACATGCGGGAGCATTCCGGCGAGCACCCGCGCATCGGCGCAGCTGACGTCGTTCCGTTCGTGCCTCTCGAAGACACGACGATGGACGATTGCATCGCGCTCGCGCGCGACCTCGGCCGGCGCGTCGGCGATGAGCTTGGAATCCCTGTGTATCTCTACGAGCGCGCGGCAACTCGGCCCACTCGCGTCAATCTCGCGGATGTTCGGCGGGGACAGTTCGAGGGACTTTTGACGGAGCTCGGATCGAATCCGGATCGCGATCCTGATTTTGGACCGCGTGCAATTCACCCGTCAGCGGGTGCAGTAGCAATCGGTGCTCGGCCGTTCCTCGTTGCGTACAACGTGTACCTGGGCGACGCCGCCAATCTTCCTTTGGCGAAGACCATCGCCAAGGGCGTGCGCGAATCCTCAGGCGGATTCAGGCACGTCAAGGGACTCGGCCTCGAGGTGGACGGTCAGGCGCAGGTCTCGATGAACCTCGTCGACACCGAGGCGACTCCACTTCACGTTCCGTTCGATTTTATCTCGGAGCAGGCAAAGGCAGCAGGAGGGGAGGTCACGTGGAGCGAGATCATCGGACTCGTTCCGGAGCGCGTTCTATTCGATTCGGCGAAGCACTACCTCAAGCTCGCTCAGTTCACGAACGAGCAGGTGCTCGAGCGTCAGGTCGCGCGCGCGATTCGTGACTCGGCGCCGCGCGGCTCGGCTGAGCCATCTTCCAGTCGCGACAGCATTCCAGCACCTGCAACTAATGCCTTCCTCGCCGCCGTTGCTTCCTCCGATCCGGTTCCCGGAGGAGGCAGCGTTGCCGCCTATGCCGGGGCACTCGCCGCCGCCCTCACGCGGATGGTGACGGGCCTGACAATCGGAAAAACGAAATACGCCGCCGTGGAATCGGAGATCGCGGTGATCGCCTCGAGCGCCGAGGCGCTCATGGAAAAACTCGAGGGTCTCGTCGCGAGCGATGCGGTGGTGTATTCGGCCGTATCAACCGCCTACAAGATGCCGAAGGGCACGGAAGCGGAAATCGATGCCCAGAAGCATGCCATCACGACTGCGCTCCTCGCCGCATCAGAGATACCGCTCGAGACAGCCCGTGCCTGTGCCGGCGTCGCGGATCTCGCCGCCGCAGTTGCGGAGAAGGGTAATTCGAACGCGATTACGGACGCTGGGGTTGCCGCTCTGTTGGCCGACGCCGGCTGCAAGGGTGCCTCCTACAACGTGCGCATCAACGTCGCGTCGCTGGATGATCCCTCGAGCGGGGAGCTTCTTGTACGCGAAGCAATGGAACTCGTGCAGCGAACGGAGACGCGCACAAAAGCAACAATGGACCTGGTGGAACGAGCGCTCTCATAATTGTGTTGCATGCAGTACAAGCTGTGTTACATTGGTTACATGGATACGACGATCAGGAATATCGATGCCGAGCTCTATCGGAAGCTCAGGTCGCGCGCCGCGCTTACTGGAATGACCGTCGGAACGGCGGTCAGCGAGGCCATGCGCGCCTATCTCGCCCGTCCGGAGCCATCGAAGACGGGGAGCCTTGCCGATCTCGTCCCCCACCCGTTTCCAAAGGGCAATGAGCGGGTCAGCGAAGAGATCGATGCTATCGCATACGGAACTGATTCGGAATGATCGTGCTCGATTCGAGCTTCCTGATCGCCTACTACAACACCCGTGACGTGCATCATGCATCCGCGGCACGCATGATGATTCAGCTGATCGGTGGAAAGTGGGGCCGGGGACTTCTGCTCGAATACGTCTTCCTGGAAACCGTCACCGTGCTCCGAGCCCGGCGCGACAGAAAGGTGGCCGTGACCGTGGGAAGGATTCTCCTCGATGCCCGCGAGATCGATTTCGTTCCATGCTCGGACATATTCTCCAACACGTTCGAGACCTTTGGGCGCGACCGATCGCACGATCTCAGCTTCGCCGATGCCGCCATCGTGACCGTCGCGCGACGACATTCTCCGGGGTTCGTGGCTACTTTTGACAGCGATTTCAATGCAATCAGGGGGGTTTCGGTAGTCGTTTCCTGACTGCCCAATGCTCCGCTCCCTGGCTCACGCCGCTGTCAGGATCCTCGGCCCATTCTCCGTTATCGCGACCGTGTGCTCGAAGTGCGCCGAGCGCGTTCCATCGATCGTGACCACCGTCCACCGATCGGGCATTGTCCGAATGCCCGGCTTCCCGATGTTCACCATCGGCTCGATCGCGATGGTCAAGCCAGGCACAATACGAAGGCCGCGCTTCGGCTTTCCATAGTTCGGAACCTGCGGCTCCTCGTGAAAGCCTGATCCGATACCGTGACCCACGAGGTCGCGAACCACGCTGAACCCCGCTTTCTCGACAACACCCTGAACGGCCGCGCCGATGTCGCCGAGGTGGTTTCCACTGCGCGCCGCATTCACGCCGGCCTCGAGGGCGTCGCGCGTCGTCGCCAGCAGGCGGCGCGATTCTTCGCCAATCTCCCCCACCGCAACCGTCGTCGCCGAATCCGTGTGATATCCCTCGAACTTCACGCCGATATCGACCGAGACAATATCCCCCTCGACCAGGACTCGCTTTCGCGAGGGAATACCGTGAACGATCTCGTTGTTGATCGAGGTACAGATGCTCGCGGGAAAATTGTACAGACCCTTGAACGACGGCACGGCACCGTCGTGACTGCGGATGAAATCCTCCGCGATCTTGTCGAGGTCCTGCGTCGAAATTCCCGGTTTCACCGATTTCTCCATCAGCGCCACCGCCTCGGCGAGAATGCGGCCGCCGCGCGCCATTACCTCGATCTCGCGCTGTGACTTGAGCTGAATCACGACTCCAGCGCCTTCAATGCACGGTCGGTGATTTCATCCAGCTCACCAGTTGCATCGATCGAAGCCATGTCGAGACCGTGATCCCGCGCCCACTGGATCACGGGCTCCGTCTGAGTACGATATACCTGCAGCCGCGTGCGAATTGCATCGGCCTCATCGTCCGGACGGCGTACGAGGATGCCACCGCACTTGGGGC
>JALYJX010000077.1:0-9785 GCA_030775065.1 Gemmatimonadota bacterium
TCAGTGACCGAGCGGCCATACACCGACCGAGCATTTCATTTTGGTAGTGGGTCGGACCTACCGCCTTCATGTGAGTACACTGGCCGCAGGCCAGCGGGAACCCTAGGTTAGGGCGTCAATTCCCCCGAGAACAGACACGATGAATGACACGCGAGCGCTGTCGCGTCGACTAGGCTTTCTCGTTCCCTGCATCGGATTTATCGCCGCGTGCAGCCCCACGGGCCCTGCTGCCGCACCAGCACCGACGCCGGTGCGCCGAGTGGTGGCTCCCCGCGTCGTTCCGGAGCCTGTGTCTCTGACGCTTGCGGGCGGCGACGCGTTCACGCTCGCGAGCTCAACGAGTATTGTCGTTGACGCCGGCAACGCGGAAGTCTTGCGCGTCGCGAATCACCTGGCTTCGCTGCTACGGCCCGCGACAGCATTCGCGATCCCGATCTCCAGCACAGGCGCGGCAGCTCCCGGCGCGATCGCGCTTCGCCTCACAAGCGACGCCGCACTCGGCCCCGAAGGATATCAGCTCACGGTCTCGCGGGATTCAGTGCGCATCGCTGCCGGCGCGCCGGCCGGATTGTTTTACGGCGTGCAGACGCTCCGACAGCTGCTTCCGCCGCAGATCGAATCGGATATGTCGCTTTCTAAAGTCGCGTGGACGGTTTCCGCCGTTTCGATCACCGATCGGCCGCGATATTCCTGGCGCGGAGCGATGCTCGACATCGCCCGCCACTTCTTTACCGTCGACGAGATCAAGCAGTACGTCGATCTCCTCGCGCTGTACAAGCTGAACGTGCTCCATCTCCACCTCGCCGACGACCAGGGGTGGCGTATCGAGATCAAGTCGCGCCCGAAGCTCGTCGGCATGGGCAGCGCGACGCAGGTTGGTGGAGGCTCCGGCGGATATCTCACACAGGCTGAGTACACGGACATCGTGCGGTACGCGCAGGAGCGGTACATCACGATCGTCCCCGAAATCGACATGCCCGGACACACCAACGCGGCCCTCATCGGATATCCCGAGCTGAGCTGCAGCAAGCGGCCGCCTCATGTGTACACCGGAACGGAAGTCGGCTGGAGCACGCTTTGCGCGAACAAGGAAGAGACGTACGCGTTCGTGGAGGACGTGGTACGCGAGATCGCGGCAATCACGCCCGGCCGCTATTTCCACATGGGCGGCGACGAGAATCCGATTCTCACCAAGGAGGAATACTCCAAGTTCGTCGAGCGAACGCAGGACATTGTCGAGAAACACGGCAAGCACATGGTGGGCTGGGAAGAGATCTCGCACGCGCCCCTCCACGCGACGACAATTTCGCAGGCGTGGGCGACAGATACGGTAGCCGCCGCCGCGGTGAAGTACGGCGCCAAGGTTCTCATGTCACCCGCCAAGCGGACATACCTCGACATGAAGTACGACAGCACCACGGAGCTGGGGCTCACGTGGGCCGCAATCATCGAAGTTCGCGACGCGTACGACTGGGATCCGGCGACGTACATGAAAGGCGTGACGGAAGCGAACATCGCGGGCGTCGAGGCGCCGATCTGGTCGGAGACGGTCCGTAATCTGTCGGCGGTGCAGTATCTGGCCATGCCGCGTTTGCCTGCGCTCGCGGAGGTCGCGTGGACTCCGCAGAGCGCACGAAACTGGGAGAGCTTCAGAACGCGAATCGCGACGCACGCGCCGAGATGGAATTTCCTCGGCGTGAATTACTATCGGTCGCCGCAGATCCCGTGGTGAAGAGAGGCCGCGCTATTTCCTGGCGGCCGTCTTCTCCCGCAGCTCCGTGCCCCAGTTGTGCACGACGATTGTCTGCGACTCGGCGCCGGCGCGCTTGAGCATCAGGAAGCGTCCGTCGGGAGCGATGTCATAGTTAGGGTGTGACGAGTCCGTGAGATAATCCCCGGTAACCACGACCTTGCGAGTGCCGATGGAAAACTCGGCGCCCGTCGTCACATCGACCTCGGTCACCTCACCGTTCTGGCCGCGGTAGTAGAGCGACCGGCCGGAGCGTCCCCATAGCGGTTCCGAGCCGCCGATGTCGCTCACCTGTATGCGCGCGCCACTCCCGGGAAAAGGGCGCACGTAGGTCTCGAAGCGACCGGTCTCATTTGAATGGTACGCGAGCCACTTTCCATCCGGTGAGAGGCGCGGCATGCTCTCCGTCTCGGGCCCTGTCACGACGGGGACGACAGTCCGCTCGCCAGTGAGTGGGATGGAGAGGATGTCGCGCGGGTGCTTCGCTCCGGGCGACGTTCGAAACAGGAGCCATTTCATGTCCGGCGATACGATGGCTTCGAACGGCTCGACATCGGGTTGGTAAAGGAGCTCAGCCAGCCCGCTGCCATCGGCTGCCTGTCGCCAGATCCCGACCTTGTTCGCGCGGGACGAAATGAAGACCACGTGCCGGCCGTCGGGAGTCCATTCAGGTCTGATGTTGGCGCCTTCAGTCGTAAGTCGCGTGAACGTGTTGCGGGCGATCTCGTAGATCCAGATGTCGGTTGCGTTCGCGCCGGACACCGAGATCGCGACGCGCCGGCCCTCCGGAGAAAACCGTGGAGTCGAATAGTTGGCGGGCTCGCGAATGAGCGGGGTGAACTCGGCTTTGCCGGCTGAGACCATTACCGGTTGGAATTGTGCCCGCCCGCTGAGGTAAGCCAGCGTTCCGGAGGGGGAGAGAGATGCCTTGGCTCCCGCTGTCGCATCGAGGAGCACTCCCTGGTCGAGCTGCAGAGGATCGCCTACCGGCCGACGTGTGGAATTGTCGAAGCGCACCGCCATCAGGCCGCCGGACGGTGAGACATAAACGAGCTGGTCGCCAATCAATCCCAGGGGCATCGCAGCGAGGAGGTCGAACTCCTCGATCTTCCCGTCGTCGATCGTCATCACAGCGAGCCGCTGTGGGTTGGAGGGACTGCTGGCGGAGACATAGACCATCGCCTTTCCACCAGGGAGGACCAGCGGCCAGCGTTTTCCACTCCGCAGCGCGCTGGAATCGGTGTTCACGCGCCGAGCTTCCCCACCAGTTTCGGGTAGTCCCCACATTCCGCTGAACGACCCGACGTAAATTGTGCCCTCACTCCAACTGAGGCCGTAGGGCACAGCGCTGCCTGTCGTCCCGACGGCGCTGGTCTGCCCACCGTCCACCGAGACCTTCCTCAGCAAGTTTCCCTCGGTGAAGGCAACCCATCGGCCGTCAGGCGAGAATGTCAGATTGCGGCCCGCCGCTTCCGAGACCTGGCGCGCGGCGATCTCGTTGATGCGTCGCACGTACATGCGAAAGCCCGCGCCGGTCACGGAAGTGAAAGCGATCATGTCGCCTTTGGGCGACACGGCGATCGTCGTGCCGGTGATCGCATCGTTGATGCGGGCGCCGGCCGGCAGGTCGAAGTTGGCGCGAATGACTGGGGCGTCCACCTCGCGAGACCCGAGTGTCTTCCAAGCGGACCACGCGGCCACCACGGCCAACACGCCCACGAGTAACCATGCTGCCGCCTCGCGAAGGCGCGGGCGGCGGCTGTTTTCCACGACGGGTGACGACGGCTGATACGACGCGGATGTGACAATCGCGCCTTTGCCCTCGAGTGCGTCGGCAAACTCCTTTGCCGTCGCGAACCGGTCAGCGGCAAGTTTTTCGAGCGCGCATCCAATCGCTGCATCCACGTGCGGTGGCACATTTGGACGGCTCGCGCGCACACTCGCGGGCTTCTCGGTCAACAGCTTCGCGATGAGCGCCTGAGAAGTGCTCGCGACATGCGGCGGATCACCCACCAGCATCTCATAAATCATTGCACCGAGCGAGTAGATGTCGGTGCGACCGTCCACGGCGCGGTCGCCCGTCGCCTGCTCGGGGCTCATGTATTGCGGCGTGCCCAGACTCAATCCCGTCTGCGTAATGCGAGCACCGCCCGCATTGCTCACGGCCAGCGCAATCCCGAAGTCCGCGATCAGCGGCTGGCCCTCCTGCATCAGAATGTTCTCGGGCTTGAGATCGCGATGAATCACGTTGTGCCGGTGCGCGTAGCTCAATGCGCCGGCGATCGCTGAAGCAATTCGAACTGCCTCGTCCACCGGCAGCTGCTTCTCCCGGTCGAGTCGCACACGGAGACTCTCGCCCTCGACGTACGGCATCACGTAGAACAGCAACCCGTCGACCTCGCCGGAGTCGAACAGCGGCAGAAGGTTCGGATGCTGGAGATTCGCCGTCACCTCGATCTCGGCGAGGAACCTCGAGGCGCCGAGCACGGCGCCGAGCTCGGGGTTCAGGACCTTGAGGGCGACTTTGCGATTATGTCTGACGTCGCGGGCGAGATAGACCGTCGCCATGCCGCCCGCGCCGATCTCGCGGTCGATGGTGTAGCGGCCTTCGAGTGCGGTGCCGAGCCGGGTTTGCATGGAGGGCTGCTAACCTACAACGGGCGATGAGTGAGAGCCAGCACTCGTTGCGTTGACACTCGAGAGTCAGCCATTGCGAGTGGTAAATTCAGTGGTGGCTTCGATCCCGAACTGACCGGAGCATTCGCAAGTGAAGATCACCACCGACGGGTCCCGGCATTCCGAAGGAAATCCGGGGGCGCATCTTTGATCCCTTCTTACAACGAAGGGCGTAGGGCAAGGGCACGGGATTGGGTCTCGGCGCCGTGCGGCGTTTGTTGCAGCGCCACGAAGGGGACATCGAGGTGGATTCGAAGCCGGGACGGACGGAATTTCAGGTGAGGCTGCCGGCGGAGAAATAAGGAGGAGCCCGATCCTCCCGGCTTGCAATTGTTGTCGAGCGCTCGCGGATTATGGCTTCTGAACGACGATGAGCATGCCACCGCCGTCGAGGGGGTGTTCGGCGATCCTCAAAAAGCCGCGCTTGATCAGGTCCTCAAGGTCGCCCGCATTGGTGGTCGGAGTGCCGGCGTTGTTACCAGAATCGAGGGCATGCGTGCGAACGACGACTCCGGTCGAACTCAGGACGACGTATGCTGGCTGTGGCATGATAAAACTCTCCTTCGGTCAGTAGTCTGCTTGTCGACTTGGCGTCGCGGCTCATCAACGCGCTGACGCGAATCTAGCATTGATAATCTGAATCGGCAAAATAGTTCGATCAGGTTCTAGTGAGCATCGCGACTACTCTGAAGCCGATGTGATCGGAGCGGCGCTGCGGCTCGAACCGAAGACGACATGCCGACCGGCACGCCCAACCCTCATCCGCCCAACACCCGCCGCGGCGCACGCGCGAAACGGTTCCATCACTGTTGCGGGTCGCCGTGTATCGATCTGTCATGTTACTCTCACTACTTCATGATCCGTTCCTCAATGTCACGCCGCGTGATCGTCGCTTTTGGTGCGGGCATCGCCGCCCTGGCTGCGCTTCATCCGCCGTGGACCGCTCGGGCGGTTGTGATGCGAATGAGCTTCGATGTGCCGGCTGCACCACCGGCCACGGTTCTCGATACGGTCACGTGGGGCGTACCATTCGCAGCCATATACGCCCGTCCGTCATTGGGTATACCTGCTCAACAGCTGGCTGCCTACCAGGCGCGCATCGCGAGGGGCGATACGTCGATCGCACGTGAATGGCAGAGCAGAGTCGAAAACATCGAGCGGCGTTACCGTGTTCCCGACACCCTGAGATCCAAGTGGGCGCGAGATACCGTCGGCGCCGTTCCCGCAGTTGCCTTCACACGACGAATTGTCACGGAGCAGTTCGAGGTCGACCTTGTTCGACTCGGAGTCTATTTGCTCGCAGTAGGAGCAGCGACCACGGCGGCAGCGATCATCGGTTCCCGACTTTCCGCATGATCGCTCGAGCTGGTGCGCCTTCGTGTCCCGCCACCTTCATCGGCAACACGACCAGATCGTAGTCACCAGCGGGCACTGACTCGAGCGCCAATCCTTCGACGATCGGAATACCTTTGCCGAGCAGGATGCGGTGAGTCAGAGGCGCGGGTGCGCCGAACTTCTCTGCCGAGATGTAGTCGATGCCAACGAGCCGCACACCCGCGTCGGCGAGCAGCTGAGCCGCATCGGGCGCGATGTACGCGAAGTCGCGATGAAACGTCGATGACCTCATCCATCCACGCACCGAGCTCCTGGTTCGGAAGATCACTCGTTCAGCGTTGCGCCACGAATGCCGGTTCAGCTCGGTGGCGTCGATCGACTGCAGACTGTCCGGTATCTCGATCACACGCGCAGGCCCGATAAGCGGCTCCAGCGGCACTCTATCTATAGAAGCACCGTCACGCACGAAATGCATCGGCGCGTCGATATGCGTTCCGCTGTGCGCGCCCAGCGAAAGCTTCGAAAGCGTGAATCCATCGCCTTTCCGCATGTCTTTCAGAAACTCGAAAGACATCGGCGCATCGCCTTCGTACACCGGCGTCGCCGCCGGGTCCAGAGTTGCGGTGGCGTCGATCCATGCGCCGGGCGTCAGCACCTTCCGGCTGTCACGTTCGGACGTCGACTGCTGCGCACACGCAAAAGCACCAAGTAATGCCACCGCTACGACGCAACGCCGCAACGCGCTTCTCACCACCGACATAGAACCTCCTTCGAGACCGCCGCCGAATACGCGGCGTTAAACGGCCAGACTCAAGAGCATCGTGAATCCCAAACCGGCAACGCCAATGATTGTCTCCGCCACCGTCCAGGTCTTCAGCGTTTGCGGCACCGTCATGTTGAAGAACTCCTTGATGAGCCAGAAGCCGGCGTCGTTCACGTGCGAAAGAACCAATGAGCCTGCACCAGTGGCTAAAACGAGCAGCTCCGCGTTAGTGCCAGGAGTCGCAAGCGCAATTGGAGCGACGATGCCCGCCGCAGTGGTCATCGCTACCGTCGCCGATCCCGTCGCCACTCTGATGAGCGCCGCTACGATCCATGCGAGGACCAGCGGCGACGCGTTGGTTCCCGTCGCCATCGTGGCAATCGCGCCTCCCACGCCGCTCTGCACCAGCACGGAGTTGAAGCCTCCGCCAGCGCCGATGACGAGCAGGATGGTCGCCGTCGGACCCAGACAGTCGTTGCAGAACTTCAGCACCTCCTCCTTCGTGAAGTGCCGCGCGCGACTCAATGACCAGAAGGAGAAAAGCAGCGCCAGCAGGAGAGCGACGATCGGGTGACCGATGAAACGCAGCGTCGAGCGCACGGTGCTGGTGTCGTCGAGCAGTACTTCGGCTGCGCTGGCGAGAAGCATCAGGATGACGGGGATCAACACCGTGAAGATCGAGATGGCGAAGCTCGGCATCTCTTGCGTGGACTCGCCTCCGAGCTGATCCGCGAGCGGATTGTCGGCGGGCAGAACGATTCGGGGCGCGACCCATGACGCGAAGATCGGCCCCGCCAGCGCAGCCGTCGGAAGCCCCACGAGTATCCCATACAGAATCGTGAGGCCGACGTCGGCGTTGTATGCGCCGACGGCCAGCATCGCCGCGGGGTGTGGCGGCAGCATCCCGTGCACGACCGACAGGCCGGCCACGAGAGAAATTCCAATCTTCACGAGCGACGTCCCGGTGCGCCGCGCGATCGTGAACACGAGTGGAATCAGCAGAACGAATCCCACCTGGAAGAACACGGGAATCCCGACGATGAACGCGACGAACATGATGGCCCAGTGCACGCGCCGCTCGCCGAACAGATCGATGAGCGTGGTTGCGATGCGCGTCGCCGCGCCCGATTCGGCCATCAGCTTTCCCAGCATCGTGCCCAGTCCGAGGACCACCGCGATGAACCCCAGAACGTTGCCCACACCGTCCTGGAAAGCCTTCACCGCGGCACCGAGCGGCATTCCCGCCGCGACACCCATCGCGAGCGACACCACAATCAACGCGACGAACGGGTGCAGCTTGAGCCGCGCAATCAGCACGATGAGCGCGATTACCGCGACGAGCGCATACATCAGCAGACGGGTGTCCGGGGTCATGCGAGCGCGCGGGTCACGAGGTCGTCGACGATTTTCTCTGGCGGCTGTGCAATGTCGTACTCCAACGCGTGCTCGTCGCGCGTTGGCTCCTCGAGCGTCGCGATCTGGCTGTCCAGTAAAGACGCAGGCATGAAGTGTCCGCGCCGCTCTGCGAGTCGCTCTGCGATCAGCTCTCGGGATCCTTTGAGAAACACGAATCGGAGCTCGGGCGCAGCACCGCGGAGAACATCTCGGTAGGAGCGCCTGAGGGCAGAGCAGGTCAGCACCAGTCCCCTCCCGGCGTCTCTTGCCTCGCGAATTCGCATCGCGAGCGCCCGCAGCCAACCCGCGCGGTCATCATCGGTGAGTGGAATCCCCGAGGCCATGTGCTTCACATTCTCGAGTGGGTGGTAGTCGTCACCCTCGACGAAGTCGACGCCGAGCGCGTGCGCGAGCGTCGCGCCGACGGTACTCTTGCCGGAGCCGGTAACGCCCATCACGACATAAAGATTCCGATTCATGCCCGGCGTTCGGAATGAGAGGTTACGCGACCTGCGAATTCTTCGGCCTCAAAATTCTACAGAGAGAACCACGGGTTGGAGGGTCGAAGGGGCCGAGTTCGCAGGTTGCAGGTGAGGTCCGAGAGGCCAACTTTTTCCCTGGAACCTCACCTGCCAGCTCGCGACCTGGTGCCCTCTTTCCTCGCACCTGTGATTCTCGCGTTTGACCTTATGTCGAAAAGTCGCGCAGACACCGAAGCGGCGTCGGCGAGGTTGCACAATGATGCAACCGCCGCGCAAAATGTCGCGTTTGTCTGAGCTACGCTAATCCGCGAGAAAAAATGAGGACCAACGTAAAAGTGGTTTTCGGCGTTCTGTTCGCTGTCACCGCTTGTGCCGGCCGTGTAGTCGCGCCGAGCCCGATCTGGCACGACGAGTTCGACGGACCGGCAGGTGCGTCGTTCGACCGCGTAAAGTGGGTCGCCGACACTGGCGGACACGGCTTCGGCAATAAAGAGCGCCAGTTCTACACTACGCGGGGTGTGAACGTCGCACTGGACGGTGACGGCCACCTGGTGATCACCGCGCGCGCCGAGCCTGCGTCGTCAGCGTACCAGTGCTGGTACGGACGATGTCTTTACACGTCGACGCGGCTGAAAACCAAGGGATTGTTCGAGCAGGCCTACGGTCGCTTCGAGGCACGGATCCGCGTCCCGCGCGGACAGGGAATCTGGCCCGCCTTCTGGATGCTCGGCGCAAACATCGATGCGGTCGGCTGGCCGCAAAGCGGAGAGATCGACATTCTCGAGAACATCGGACGCGAGCCTTCGATCATACACGGGACGCTGCACGGACCGGGCTATTCCGGCGCCGCCGGCATCAGCGGCGCCGACACGCTGTCACGAGGCGCGTACGCGGACGATTTTCACATCTTTACAGTCGCCTGGCGGCCGAATGAGATCCGCTGGTACGTGGACGGGCGGCAGTATCATCGCCTCACGCCGGCCGATCTGCCGAGCGGGGCGAAGTGGGTGTTCGATCATCCCTTCTTTCTGCTGCTGAACCTCGCCGTCGGCGGAGCCTGGCCCGGCGATCCGGACGCGACGACGACGTTCCCGCAGCAGATGATCGTGGATTATGTACGCGCGTATCGTGACCCGTAGCGTGTCGTCCTTGCGCCGATTTAAACCGAGGAGAGCTATGCGGCATCATATTGGAGTCGACACACACGGAGCCACCATGAAAAGGCTGTCACTGGGAATCCTCGGAGCAGTTCTCTTTGCATCGACCGTCGCATTCATGTCGATGGGCGGCTGGGCGGTGGTGACCGTGCTGAAGATCCCCGACGCATGGATCGCAGGGAAACCGCTGCAGCTCACTTGGCAGGTGCGGCAGCATGGAGTCTCGC
>JALYJX010000077.1:9795-11512 GCA_030775065.1 Gemmatimonadota bacterium
CCTGTCGACAGCCTGCGGCCGGTGCTCGAAGCACGGTCCGGCTCACGGCGCATCACCGGAACGGCGCGCGCGTTCGAAGAAGATGGACAGAAGGGCTATCGCGGTGTGATCACGTTCCCGCGCCCGGGCGTGTGGCAGGTCACAATCAATAGCGGCTTCGGACGGAGCAAAGCTGTTCTCGTTCCGTGGCGTGTCGTGGATTCCGTGAGACCGGTTCGCGGAACGGTCGAAGACCACCTCAAGACAATCGGAGTTCCGCGGCTGAGCGAATCCGAGCGCGGCCGCCGAATGTTCGCGGCAACGGGATGCGTCAGCTGCCACACGCACAGTGCCGTAGGCATCCGGGGTGAGCTCAGCGACTTCGGCGGGGACCTCACCAACCGCAGCTTCCCGCCGGACTATCTAGCGCGGTTTCTGGCCAATCCGTCGATCAAGCCCTCAACGAACGGCAAGCGAATGCCTGACCTGGGTCTGCGAGAGAAGGACATCGCGCCGCTCATCGCATTCATCAACGCTGAGCGGCGCGTGATGCGGCGCTAACGGGTCATTTCTTCTCCGCCACCACGCGGTCGAGCGCGGCGTAGCTCTGGTTGAGGCCCTCCTCCATCCCTGAGGCGAGCATGCCGTCCCGCTCCTCCGTGGCGTAGAACAACGAAGTGGTGACGATCTTCGTGCGACCGTCGCCGAGATCTTCGAACGTCGTATCGTTTATCACGACGTAACCGGGCAGACCGTCCCACTCGAACGTGTGCACGAGGCGCTCACCGCCGCTGGCTTTGGGCTGAGGATCGAGGACCCTTGCGGACTCAGAACCAACAGCCATCGACGATCGACGACTAAATACGGATTGCGGATGGATGGAACTGCGCGATGTCTGCAATGGTCGGTGTTATCCGCCTTGCCACTCGGGCGCCCTGAAGCGGCAATGAAGTAGAACGATGAATGCGCACTGTGCGGACTCCCGGGCCGGCGGTTCATCCTCGGTCCGCACTCAGTCGTCGATCGTTGATGGCTGTTGGTCCTGAGTCCGCAAAGTCCTGAATCTGCAGTCCTTACACGAAAAGGGCCGCGGCTCACTGGTCTCCCCCTGGATCCCCTTTTCCTTTCGGAACAAGGGCCCCGAGATGCGGCCCCGCTCCGAGAGTGATAGTGTTGTGCAACTGACCTCCCACGTCCCACCATGAAGCGAGGTACATGTGCGAGCAGCCGTCAGACTTGATCCAGGTGAGCTGACCCGAGCGCTGTTGCTGCTGGGTGCCCTTACAACACTCGGCTGCTCCAGCAAGCAGCCCGCGGCCACGACGTCGGCCGCAGCAGTCGCCGCCCCACGCGAAGATCAGCGGGAGCAGCGTTTCGTTGACTCTGTCCTCGCCGGAATGACACTCGAGGAAAAGGTGGGGCAGCTCAACCAGGTCTCGGGACTTGGTCAACCCACCGGGCCCGGTGCTGCTCCCGGGGGATTCGAGCAGATAAGACGCGGCGAGGTCGGCTCCTTCCTCAATGTCATCGGCAGAGACACGGTCATGCGATTGCAGCGGATTGCGGTGGAGCAGTCGCGCACGCGTATCCCGCTGCTCTTCGCTCTCGACGTGATTCACGGGTTCCGCACGACCTTCCCAGTTCCTCTCGCCGAGGCCGGCAGCTGGAATCCCGCTGCGGCCGAACGCTCCGCGCGAATCGCCGCGAGAGAAGCGGCCGCGCAAGGCATCAGCTGGAC
>JALYJX010000078.1:0-1954 GCA_030775065.1 Gemmatimonadota bacterium
CAGCTCGATCGCATCTGCCAGATGCTCCTCCGCAATGTGATGAGCCCCACGCTCGCCACGGAGGCGGTGCGCCTGCATGAGGACGTCCGCATCCCGGAATCCCGCGGGCGTCTGGAACTTGTAGCACGCAAGCTCGACCGTCAGACCATTCGGATCTTTCATGTAGAGCGAGTCCATGAAGCCGCGGTCACGCTCATAAAACGAGATTCCGCGATCGGTGAGACGAGCGGCGGCCTCCTTGAAGCTCGCCCGCGAAACGTTGAACGCAATGTGGTCCACAGAGCCGATCTCGCGCGGTGCGGGGCGCCCGGCATCCTGCCTGGTCTCATTGGTAAAGACCGTGAGAAGTCGACCGTCGCCCGGGTCGAAGTAGAGGTGGTTCTCGTCGGGGTTCCCGAGGTTGGGCTGTTCCATGATGAAAGGCATTCCCAGCACGCCCTGCCAGAAATCCATTGCGCTCTGCTTGGTCGAGCCCACGATCGTGATGTGGTGCAGGCCCTGGACTTGAATCTTCCTCACGCTCGACTCCTCCGCGAATTGCGGCGTTGAATTGCTTCGGTACACCATGGACTCTGCAGCTCACGGCTCCCGTGGAGAGGTTTACGATCTCCGTTCGTTCTATTGACGCGAGGCGCGGCACGCTCGTAATGGAATGGGGGCCGTTCCGGTGGACGGACCCGATCATCGTTCAATGAAACAGTGTGCGGATGGCCGGGCCATTAACACGTCGAACGAGCCCGGGCGTTTTCGACAAGATCACGCGCGATAAATCCAGGCATTTGCACTCACGGCTTGGCTATCGTCATAACCGCCGGTGATCAACACCTGTCCGTTCCTTAGAAGCGTCGCCATCGCAAACAGCCGCTTCGTTCCCAGGTCTCCGTTAGCGAGAGCAAAACTGTCTGTTGCCGGATCAAAGACTTCCGCTCGAGTTGCACCGCCCGCGATAAGGACTTTGCCGTTTGTCAAAAGCACCGTCGTGCCTTGGAGCTTGTAACGAGCGGCATTCATGTTGCCGACTGCTGTGAAACCTCCGGTGGCAGGATTGAAGACTTCCGCATTTCTATACGCTCCTTGTCCGTCCCGCTCGTCTGAGCCGCCGGTAACCAAGACTCGTCCGTCTGCGAGCAGAGTCGCGTCGTGTTTGTGGCGCCTGATCGTCAAATCGCCACCAGAGCTGAACGTGCCGGCCGCAGGATCGTAAAACTCGGTACTGGCATAGATCGTAATGGCGGCGCGTCTGCCCTTGTGACCTCCTGCTATCAGCACTTTACCATCTCTCAACAAAGTCGCGGTATGGGATTCACGAGCCGTCGTCATGCCGCCCGTGGGCGTAAAGGTGTTGGTAGAGGGATCGTACAATTCGGCATCGGCAAGGAACGTCCACCCGGTTCCGACGCCACCAGCCAGAAGGACCTTCCCGTTGTTCAAGAGCGTCGCGACATGACCGCTTCGTCCCGTGACCATTCCGGCCGTCGGCGAAAAGGCGCGCGTTGCTGGATCGTAAACCTCGGCGCTTGCGAGATAATCTCCGTTGTAGCCGCCAGCAATCAGCACCTTCCCGTCGGGAAGCAACGTCGCAGTATGCCCCGCGCGAGCTGCAGTCATGTTGCCGGTGAATGAAAAGGCACTCTTCATCGGATCAAAGACTTCCGCGCTGGCCAGACTGTTTTCATCACCGGAAAAACCGCCCGCAACCAGAACTTTACCGTCGGGCAACAGCGTTGCCGTGTGAGCGGCTCGCTGTGTCGTCATGTTCGGCACTGCGTCAATAACGCCGGCGTCACGAGTGCTGCTATTTCCAGTACGCTCTCCGGTCGTCGCAATACCATTGCTCGTACAGCTGGGCACGAGCGAGCTGACCGTTAACATCAGAGCGAGAAGGAAGGTTCCATGATTCGTGTTTGTCATTGGCTCTCCCTCAGCTATTTGCGCACGTAGCTATGCTTCTCCC
>JALYJX010000078.1:1964-11501 GCA_030775065.1 Gemmatimonadota bacterium
TGTATTTTTGATGCCGGCCGGTCCAGAGGCGTTTACACCGTCCGCGGGCCTCACGCCGGCATCAAGATACTGCAGCAAGTCACGCCCCCTTCGGCCTTCTGCAGCTCGCCCATCTCGACCAGATGCACGGTGATGCCGTTCAGCTCCAGACTGTCTCGTAACGGGTGTGCTGTTCGGCGGCCCGAGCGAGGTTGAGCGGCTCCCGTTCCAGGTGCGTGAGCTCGCATTTGACGATGCTGGGTGGGACGCTTCGCGTGAGTGCGATGAGCATGACGCAATAGCCGGCGAACGTCAGAGACGCCGCTTCATTGAGTATGTCCTATTCGCGCCACGTCGGCTTCGGCGCCGCGGCCGGATGATTTCCAATCTGCGCCATAGTTAAAGCATCGAAGATCCGTCCGTTCACCATCACGTAACGGATTGTCTGGGTATTCCTGATGTTCGCGAGGGGATCGGCATCGAGCACGATCAGATCAGCGAGCTTCCCGCTCTCGAGTGAGCCGATGTCCCTGTCGAGTCCAACCGCTTTCGCTCCGTTCAACGTTCCAGCGCGAATCGCTTCGTGATTCGTCATGCCGCCCATCGCCATCATCCATGTCTCCCAGTGCTGGGCCATGCCGGCGAGCTGTCCATGCGCACCGGTGGCCACGGTGACACCGCGATCGGTGAGCGCCTTCGCTGCCCTCGCCACGTCGACGAAAAAGTAGTCGTCGCTCGCCGCCATCTGCCGGCGACGGGCACGGGAGTCGATCTGGCCGCGAGGGTGGAAGTACTGCAGCTTCGCGTTCTCCCGCACGTTCGTGTTCTGGTACCAGTAGTGCTCTCCGCTCACGCCACCATACAAAACGACCAGGGTTGGCGTATAGGCGGTCTTCGACTCCGATATGAGTCGCAGCATGTCCTCGTACAACGGCGCGACCGGGAGATTGTGCTCGAGCGTCGTGTGGCCGTCGAGGAACATCGTGGTGTTCACCGAGAAGGTCGATCCACCTTCGGGAACTACCTCCATGCCGAGCTGTCGCGCGGCTTCGACGATCTGCTGGCGGGCGTCGCGTCGCGGCTGGTTGTAACTCTTCACGCTGAAAGCGCCGACCGCCTGCATGCGACGCAGATGCGTCAAGGCTTCGTCGAAAGAAGTAGTTATCGCTTTGAAATTCCCCTCCGCGCCGTAAAGGATCGTGCCCGTCGAAAACAGTCGCGGACCGAGGATTCCACCGGCGCGGGCCGTCTCGGATGTCGAAAAGACCATCGACGTTTCGTTCGATGGATCGTGCATCGTGGTAGTGCCGAACGCGAGGCTCGCAAGAAATGCCCAGTTGTTACGCGGTGTAATGCCATTGGAGCCTGTATTGACGTGCGCATGCGCGTCGACGAATCCCGGCATGATGTACTTGCCTGTCACATCGATGCGCTTCGTATCAGCCGGAATCTGAATGTTGGCGCCCGAGCCGACGTACGTGATCCGATTCCGATCGACGAGGATCGTCGCATTGGGAATCACCTCTGTGCCCTTCATCGTGATGACTGTCGCACCGGTCAATGCGATACGGCCGCTCGGACGATCTGCTGCGGCCTTGAAGCCGATGGGGATCCCCTTGCTTTCGGGATCCTTCCGTACAGTGGTGGTATCCTCAGTCTCGAAGGCAAATGTGGCCGATATGTCGCGCTGAAACAGCTCAGGCCCGAGCGCCCAGTACACTCGGCGCGAATCGGGCGACCAGTGGAGATAAATGCCTGCGTCGCGGGAAATTCGCTTCGCCGGGAAATCGGCCACAGTCGTACTCACATCTATTCCTTTGCCGGTGAGTGGGAGCGGGGCTACGTAAGCGTTGAATCGCTCGAGCCAGGCGACAAATTTCTCATCGGGCGAAGGCACGAACTCCGTGGCATTATCGGAGATCAGGTGCACGCGTCGATCGCCGCCGGTGAGATTGACGCTGATCAGCGCCGCTTTCTGCGTTTCCTGGCCGCCGGGTGCCGCTCTCTGCGGTTCCTGGCCGATGAGGAAAATGCGATCGCCCGCCCTATTGAATCGCGGCGTCGATCCGTCTTCTGTAACGAGCCTCGGCTCGCCGCCACCGGCCGCTACTATATATATGCCGCGATCCTGGGTGTAGAGCTGCGATCTGCGCGCATCACCGCCGATGCGGCTGTAGACGATCTGCGAACCGTTCGAGGAAAATCTGGGTTCTATGTAATGCCCGGGCTTTGCAGTGATTCTGCGGCCGTTACGACCATCAAGACCGACGGACCGAATTGCGCCGAGTGCGTCGTCGTCCCATGTGGCATAGACCAGTGTGCGTCCGTCGGGCGACCATGAGGGAAACACCTCGAAGTTCTGCGAGTCATTCGTGACGCGACGTGGTGTGCCGTTCGGCAGATCCTTCACATAGAGCTTGCCGAGTGATGTGTAGACGACTCGGCGCTGATCGGGAGAGACTGTTACCCAGCGAAGCATCTTCACGTTGAAGCTGTCGGGCGCGACAGCTTGTTGTGTGCGCACGACGTCGGTGATCGTCTGGCGAATGTGCGCAGAGAAGGGAATGTTCGTTGCGCGACCAGATGCTACGTCGACTGAATTGATCTTGCCGCCTGCCCAGATCACGATCGATTTGCCGTCGGGCGTCCAGTCGTAGCCCGGGTATGTGCCGTAGATCGCCCACGCTTCCTGCTGATCGTGATCGAGGCCGTCCCACAGAGGGCGCTCGCGCCCGCTCTCGAGATCGCGTGTCCAGAGAACGCTCTTGAGTCCCACTCGGCGCACAAAGGACATCGTCTTCCCGTCGGGGGAGAGCTGTGGACGGAGAGCGCTCCCTGCGCCGCCGATGAACGTTATGCGATTGCCTGTTTGCCGATCGAATCGCTGCACGACGTAGACCTGCCCGTGCGCGTCGCGATTGTATTGAAAGCCACCGCCGGGTGAGACGTCTTCCGTGAAGTAGACGTAGCGTCCATCGTTCGAGACGATCGGCTCTGTAGCGTTCTGCTCCCAGTTGCGACGATCGGTGAGCTTGAGACCGTTCCCGCCGGCGACGTGATAGAGCCACATCTCGCCCGCGCCCAGCGACCGTGTGTTGCGGAAGTGTTTGCGGTTTACGAGGTACTGTCCGTCGGGGGTCCACGCGGGGTTGGAGACTTCGCGCTCCTTCTCCTTGCTGACCTGGCGCAGGTCCTTTCCGTTCAGATCCGACGTCCAGACGTTGGTGAGTCCATCGCGATCGGAGGCGAATGCGATGCGTTTGCCGTCGGGTGAGAATCGCGGCTGCATCTCGTATGCGGCGCCGCCGAGTATGAGTGTGGCGGTGCCGCCTGCATTCGGCATTTTATAAATGTCGCCGACCAGGTCGAATACGATCCACTTGCCGTCAGGGGAGACGTCGAGATTCATCCACGTTCCCTCGGATACGTCGTAGTTCACGTCTTTCGAAGTCCCGTGCTTCGCCATGACGTCCCATTTTGCCGGAACCGCGGCGCTCGTTACGGGCGGAGTATTGCCCGACGGCGGATTTGGCGGTGGTGGTGTGGGTGGATTCTGAGCCGAGAGAGGGAAGGAGAGCGCGAGCGCCGCGAGGACGGTGAGCTTGTGCATCACGATGGAGTTGGGTGGGAGCTCGAGTTAGCTCGAGCTCAGACAGGAACCTGAGGCGGCTAAATATGCAGTCGGGTGAGCATCGTTGGTGAACTGGCTGTCTATGACATCGGGGCTCACCGGAAGCGCAGGCAGACTGGACTCGGTAACGCCATCCGCTCCCGCGTCTGCCTCAACCGCCCGCTCTGCTGATTGCGCGCGAACACTACAATAGAGTTGGACCGCTGATTGGCGACGAGCAGCCAGCGGCCGCTCGTATCCAGGCTGAAATTGCGCGGCCAGTCGCCGTCCGTGGAGATGACCTGGTGGAGCTCGAGCGCCCCTGTTGACTCGGCGACAGAGAACACAGCGAGACTGTTGTGTCCGCGGTTCGACACGTACAACGTGCGCCCGGACGATGCGACGTGAATGTCGGCCGGGTAATTCGTGCCGGTCCAACCGGCCGGGACGGTCGAGCGCGTTTCGAGCGGAGTCAGTTTGCCGCGTTCCGCGTCGAAGCGAAGCGTAGTTACCGTGGAATCGAGCTCGTTGGCCACGAATACCAGCTGCAGCCTTGGATGGAAGACGATGTGGCGCGGCCCTGCGCCGGGCCGCATGATCGCGTCTCCGCCCTCTACGTGACGTAACGATTTGCGCTCGAGGTCGAGACGATACACGAACACGCGATCGACTCCGAGGTCTGCGGCGAGCACGAAGCGGTTGGAGGGATCGGTAATAATGCAGTGGGCATGCGCTGCTTCCTGACGCGCAGCATTAGGTCCGGTGCCCTTGTGCCGCTCAACGTCCGTGGCTGGGGCGAGTGTTCCATCCGCCTGGATCGGGAGCAGCGCTACGTTTCCCCCGACGTAGTTGGCGACGAGCGCGACTCGGCCGCTCCGATCCACACTAACGAAGCAAGGCGCACCACCTTCCGACGGCTGCTCGTTGCGTTTGGTGAGCGCGCCGGTGCCGCTTGCGATCGTGAATGCGCTCACCGCACCGCTCGCCCTCTCGTTGTACTTCTCGAGCTCATTCACGGCGTAGAGAACGCGGCCGTTCGGGTGGATTGCGAGGAAGGATGGGTTCGCGCCGGCGTTCACCGCACCGACGTGCCGTAGTTTTCCGGAGCGCCGGTCCATGCGGATTAGATGGATGCCGTCACGCCGACCGGCCTCGGTATACGTCCCGACGTAGAGGAGATCACCGTCCGGCTGCGACTCCTCACCTGACGCGGGGCTCTCCGAGCTACGCCCCACCGCGAGGACGCCGACCGCCGATGCGGCGAGAAATTCGCGGCGAGACGGCTCGCGGGAATTGGTCATCGGCGGCTGAGCGTCAAATCTCGCGCCACTAGCTGATGCAGGGTGGTGTGTATGATTCGACTCCTAGGCCTGATGAGGATGGCGTTCTGCTGCAAACGCTCAAATAACATGTTGCGAGCGCGCGCACCGCGCGAGCCGGCTCGGAATCATTCGGGGACTCCGACTACTCGACGGTGATTACCACTTTCCCCTTATGCTGACCCTCTCCGAAGTACCGGAATGCTTCCGGAACCTGACTCAGCTTGTACGACCCATCGATCACCGGCACAACAGTACCCGACTCGAAAAGCTCATTCATGTACGCCAGACCCTTGTTTGCTTTCAGGGCCAGAATCCGCATACGCTTGCTGGTTGTCATCGCAATCCACGGCCAACCCATGAGACCCTGAAAAAGACGACCCATGGAGCCTCCGACCGTGACGTACACTCCATCGGGACTCAACGCGCGCGCGCAATCGAATATCGAGCGACTCGTCTTCACATCGACAATCAGGTCGTAACGCTGACCGGTCCTGGTGAAGTCTTCTTGTTTGTAATCGATGACATGCTTTGCACCCATCGAGCGCAGCATGTCCAGCTTCGACGCGCTGTCAACCGCAGTGATTTCAGCGTCGTACAGCTTAGCAATCTGGATTGCAAAAGTGCCTACGCCTCCGCCTGCTCCGTTGATCAAGAGCGTTTGCCCTGACTGGATTCGCCCTATGTCGCGAAGCGCCTGAAGGGCGAGCATGGCGGCTTGAGGTATCGCTGCTGCCTGTTCGAATGTCATGCCGGGCGCTTTCGGCACCAATGCATTCTCGCGCGCGCAAACGTACTCGGCGAACCCGCCCCACTCGCCGCTCAGGTCCCCGTACACTTCATCACCGGGCCGAAACTGCTGTACGTTGCTGCCGACTGCCTCAATTCTCCCTGCTATGTCAGAGCCGAGTATTTGTTTCTTCGGACGCACAAGCCCGAATATGAGGCGATTTACGAGGTCAGTCCCGCCGAGCGCACCGTAGTCCCAATCATTGAGGGATACTGCATGAACTCGTATCAGAACCTCATCGTCTCCGGGAGCTGGTTTTTCTACCTCTTTCAGCTCGAGAACATCGGGTGATCCGTATCTCGTGAATACGACCGCTTTCATCTCAGCACGTGATTCCTTTGGTCGATGCGCTTCGCAGGCGTCAGACATTTGGCGGGATTACCTTGTAAACCAGATGCGCGCAACCACTCCATTGCCGCTACCGCCATTGCCGTGCTACCCCTGCCCACACGCAGCGTCGTGCTGCGCGTACGGTACGTCGCTCTCGGACGAAGAGGCGGCTGCAATCGAGGCCAATCACGGGCCAGGACTGGTCTACAGGACGCACTGGGGGGAATGGCGGACTCGCGTTCAGAAAAAGCGGTGCGTGCTTTACCGCGACGGAGGCTGCACCATTCACGACCAGCCGTACTACCCGGCCACGTGTCGCGGCTTCCCGTGGATCGACGCTGAGACCGGCGGAGGATATGAGTACGAGGTGACGATCTGCGGTGCGTTCGAGGCACGTCCGGAGCTGATCGAAATTCAGCGCGCGATTCCACGCGTGCGCTGAGAAGGATACTCAATGCAACGACGCCTGCACGGCGCTGCACACCTCAGTCGATAATCCGATCGGCGCGCTTCAGTACCTCGTCCGGGACCGGCACTCCGAGTTGACGGGCGACCTTGCGGTTGACAACAAATTCACGTCGAGTAATCACCGCGAACGGCATGTCTGCGGGCCTGGCGCCCTTGAGAATTCTGTCGATGTACTCTGCAATGTGCGGATAGTTATCAACGAAGCTCGTGCCATAGGACATCATGCCACCTGCGTTCGATGCGCCGCCCCAGAACATAGTCGGAATACGACGTTCGGCTGCGAGCTCCGCAATGCGGTCGCGATGAGTGAATGGGACGGGAACTTCCAGAACTACGAGCACCTCCGCTTTCTCTGCGGCCAGAGCATCGAAGGCTTTGACCAAGTCCGGTGTAGGGCCACGTAGCTTCAGCATCTGAGGCGTGATGCTCATCGCCGCTGCGGCGGCGACGTTGGAGCGCTCGATTGGTACCAGGCCTGTGGAGTCAGCGCCGGGAATATCCGCGTCGCTGAGAAACGCGACACGCGCAAGTCTCGGAAACACCTCCCTGAGAATTCGCAATTGCAGAATGGCGAGCTCAGCGTCGTGGTTGGTGGCGCCAGTGACGTTTCCTCCTGGACGCGCGAGTGTAGCTGCGAAGCCGAGAGCGACTGGGTCAGCAACCAGCGCCGCGACGATCGGGATTGTCGCGGTGGCTCCTCGGGCGGCGCGTGTTGGCGGACCACCATAGGCTGCAATGACATCGACGCCCATGGCAACGAGCTCGGCGGCAAAGCCTGGAAGCCGGTCAAGCTTTCCTTCGGCGAAACGAGCTTCAATTACAATGTCGATGCCCTCGACATAGCCAAGCCGCGCGAGTCCTTTCTTTAGTTGTTCGATGTCATCCAGATTCGGCCCTCTGTTGAAGAGGGCGCCGACCCGAACCATCTTCGCGGCTTGCTGCGCTCCAGTGACGCCGGCGGCCAAGGCCGTCGCAAGTGCGAACAGTGCCGCCACGGCAAATCGCCTCGTGTTCATCTACATCACTCCAGCGCCGAACGTTCAAAGTGCTGCTGCAGGCACATCTATATAATTGTTAGTTGGGGGCGCGGCGAACCGGAACAGGGGCAGAGGTGCAGTTTGATTCTGGTCCCAAAATCAGTTGGTCCCAAATCAGCTTGACTTCAGTCGGAGCATTCTCGATGCTTGGCGGCTGCTAGAGCACTACGTGATCCCCTCACAAAGAGATTGCTCATGCTGAACGTTGCACAAGCGCTGTGGGGCGCGATGCTGATGGGGATTGTCCTTCCACTCGGAACCGCCGCCTCTCAAGCGACTGCGAATCCTCTCACGCGTGCGCAGTTCGAGGCGCTGCTCGCTCGGGTTGACAATTCGTCCCGCTGGGGTGCGCAGGACGAATTGGGAACCCTCAACCTCATCACAGCCGGCGTCCGACGCGCGGCCGCCTCGCAAGTGCGCGACGGGACGAGCATTTCCCTCGCACGCGAAGTGACTGCCAATGCGGAAGGCATGATGCCCACGACTATCGAGTTCTTCCATGTCCCCGACAGTGTGCTGGGGCCGAGTGACAACTCAGTGTGGTGGGCGGGCGAGAAAATTGGCCTGTTCTATCATGGCTGGACGGACACGCACATAGACGCCCTGTCGCATCTGAGTTATCGGGGTCGAGCCTATAATCGTCGAACCGTCCGCCGACATGAGGGGCCGCCCGATCACGGGCGAATCGAATCGATGCGGGACGGGCTCATGAGCCGCGGTGTGCTGGTCGATATTCCGCGACTGCGCGCAAAGCAGCGCGCGACGACTGAATCTCCGCTGTCAGTCGCCGACCTGATTGCCTGGGAGCGCCAGACGGGAGTCAGGATCCGCTCCGGCGACATAGTCCTGATACGCAGTGGGCGCTGGGATCCCGCGAAGCCCCGGCCCCGCTCGCTCGGCGTTCACCCGACTGTAGCAGAGTGGCTGCACAAGCGCGGCGTTGCCGCCGTTGGAGATGAGGGCGGCACGGACATGTCCACGACAGCGGTAACCGGGATCACGTCTCCGTTCCACGTTCTGGCCCTGGTAGGCATGGGCATGCCTTTGATGGAGAACCTCGATCTGGAGCGCCTCGCGCGTGAAGCTGCGAAGCGGTCTCGTTGGACGTTCCTGTTTGTCGCGGCACCACTCAGGGTTCAGTCGGCCACAGGGTCCGCGATCAATCCACTGGCGGTTTTCTGAGCCGACCGTGGATCCTCATGGGAGCGCTCCTCGCCGCGTCGTTGGCGGAAGCGCAGTCATCGGGCGCCGCACGCGCCGCTGATCGGGGCGCGTTCGACCTCGTTGTGGCGAACGGCCGTGTGATCGACCCTGAAACGGGACTGGACGGCATCCGGTCAGTCGGTATCCGCAACGGCCGCATTGCGGCCATCTCGCGCGCGGCGCTCCGCGGGCGCACCGTGCTCGACGCGAGCGGGCTCGTGGTCGCGCCGGGGTTCGTCGACCTGCACGCGCACGGCCAGGACCTGCCGGCGGCGCGCATGCGGGCGTTTGACGGCGTCACGACCGCGCTCGAGCTCGAGGCTGGGACACTCCCGATCACAGCGGCGTACGAGCGCATCGCCCGGGAGGGACGGCCGATCAACTACGGGTTCTCGGCGTCGTGGCTTTTTGCGCGCATCGCGGAGAAGGAGGGGATAGAGCCGACGGGCGCGTTGACCTTCTTTCAGGAAGCGCAGAGTCGCAAGGGATGGCAGTTCACACTAGCGTCGCCCGAGGAGACCGCGCGCATCATCGCCCGCGTGGAGCGGGGGCTGCAGGAGGGCGCGCTCGGAATCGGCGTCCTCGCCGGCTACGCGCCAGGATATGGACGCAAGGAAGCCTTCGCCGTAGCGCAGCTCGCGGCCCGCGTTGGTGTGCCCACATTCACACACGTGCGCTACAGCAGCGTCATCGAGCCGCAGTCGTCGTTCGAGGCGATCGCGGAGGTCGTGTCGCTCGCCGCCGCGACGGGCGCCCGCATGCACATCAACCACCTCAACAGCACCAGCGCACGTGACATCC
>JALYJX010000079.1 GCA_030775065.1 Gemmatimonadota bacterium
AACCTCGGCAGGTCTTCGGCGCGGAGTTTCCGGATGGCGAGACCTTCTGGCCCGCCTGCTGGCCCGAGCAGACGGCGGAGGAACCGCGGCTGTCGTCGAAGATAGCTCGGTTTTGTGGATTGCTTACCTGCTGGGATTGACACAAGAATATCCGGAAACAGCGCTGATGTATCGCGCGTCAGCCTCGCAGTTTCGAATGAACCCTCAGTGCAAGTAGTCGAGCTTGCGAATTCGCATCAGAGACGATGTGGATGCCAATGTAGATCCAGCCATCCTTGTCCCGGGTATCTGCGTTCGTCCAGTAGACTCTCAACTTTCCGGCACGCGTTCCGAACGAGTCAGTCAAGGCATCGTTCAGCTTCGCCGCGAAGTATCTTCGTCCTGACCCGATTTCGTAGATCCACACTCCGTGTATTTTTCCCAGATACCAGTTGTCCTTCGATTCGATCGTGCCCGCAAGTACCAGGCGCCTCTTGTCAGGTGTCACGCTCAGGTTGTTCGAGTAGATGGCGCGTCCCCGAGGATCGAAGCGGCCGTGATTCCTGGCCTGGAAGTTCGGCCAGTCGGCAAAGCGCCAGCTGAATACATCTGCATCGAGGTAGCTCGTCGTGTAGGCAGTGACATGATCCGGGGTCGCAGCGCCCACCCATAGTGTCGGCGGCGCGTTCTTCGACGTTTCGAGGGTATCGGACCGCGGATCGAATCGCGTGATCGTCGACGGTCCGGGAACAAAATCGCCCTTGCCGTCGTAGCCGTACATGTACAGGCGACCGAGCTGATCCGTCAGACCGATGAACGGCGGTTTGCTCGAGAAGCGGCCCTTGTCTTTCCAGTTGCCGCTGGCGATATCGTAAACCGCAAAGTGAGAATCGCGGTTAGCCAGGTAGAGCCTGTTGTGCACGTCGTCGCCGTGCATGAAGTAGACGCCCCGGTTGTTCGGTGTCGGGCCGAGGTCCACGATGCCTTCGGACTCCCTGTACCTGAACAACCTGCCGCCCTGCTCCCCGTCCCAGTACTCACGCGTATACGATGCGAAATACACGGAACGATCATTCGTCTGGTGAGGACCTACGTGGAACTTTCCATAGTTTCCCGCATCGCGGATGCTGGCAGGTAGCGTCGATCTGAAATCTCCCAGGTTTGTGATGCGCTCGGTTGCGGGATCGAAGCGCAACAAGTTTCCATTTTTCGCGTTGTCACCCACTCCCAAGTAGAGAAATCCGTCTTTTCCCATCTTCAGGCTGTAGGTGAAGTGGTTGAGGTGCCTCGATCCTTCGGGAAGTCGAAATAGTTTGATCTCGATCTCGTAGGGGGAATCACTCAGAGAAGTTGTAACAGCGACCCTGTCCTGCCCGCCCCCAGAGTGGTTCGAACACGATGGAAGCCCAGACAGCACGAGGGAAACAACGACAGCGAGAAGCCACCGCATGGGGATCTCAGACCACCACCTGGAGTACTGGAGCGCGTCGATACAGTAGAGTGCTCGGGAGCATCCAGCCCCGCAAGCCGGCGTTGATCGCAGTCCGCTCCAGAAAGTAGGGGTTCAGAGTGAAGGCCCTCACGCGAGAAGGCAGTTCAGAGACCAGGTCCTCCAGCGCCGAGCGGCTTCTGAAACTTCCTTGACAGGGATCGCGTAATCCTCTAGTGTAGCAGTCACGTACTACACTGCTACACCGGGATACGCATGCTGGTGACACTCGACAATCGAGACGTGCGGCCGCTCTACCTCCAGATAATGGACGAGATACGGCGCGCCATCGTGGTCGGAAAGCTGAAGCCCGAGGATCCGCTCCCTTCGGTGCGCGACCTCGCTTCGGAGCTTGTCATCAACCCCCGGACAGTGTCGCAGGCTTACCAGGAGCTGGAGCGTGAGGAAGTGGTCTACGTGAAGCGCGGGCAGGGGACGTTCGTCGCCCCGACAAGAAAGAATTCGCGCGAGCGCCAGAACCTCGCTCGCGCAGTCGCAAAACGGACTCTCATCGAGGCTCGGCGTAGCGGGCTCGACGTCCTGGAGCTGATCGCGACACTCAAGGAAGTGGCCGCGGAGGAAAAAGAATGACCACCTTCGCAGTCGAAACGACCAATCTCTCCAAGAGCTACGGTGACCAGCTTGCACTCGATCGAGTCGATCTTCGAGTGCCGGAAGGCTCCGTGTACGTGCTGGTCGGTGCGAACGGCGCGGGAAAGAGCACGACGTTCAAGATCCTGTTGAATCTCGAGCGGCCCGACTCGGGGAATGCTTCGGTCTTTGGGCTCGACACCGGATCGAAGGGACCGGAAGCGCGCGCGCAGATCGGCTATGTGCCCGAGCACTACGATGCCGGTTACCGGTGGATGACATGCGCTCGTCTTCTTCAACACGTTGCAGCGTACTACCCGTTGTGGGACAGCAAGTACGCCGATCGTCTCGTGAAGTCATTCGACATTCGCATGCACCGCAGGACTGGAAGTCTGTCGAAGGGAGAAGCACGAAGACTTCAGCTCGTGATGGCGATGGCGCACCGTCCTGCATTGCTCCTGCTGGACGAGCCGACAGAGGGACTCGATCCCGTAGCGCGCAGACAGCTGCTCACACTCATCGCGGAGCATCTCGCGGATTCACCAGCGACGATCGTTATAGCGACTCACCATGTATATGAAGTCGAGAGCCTTGCCGACCATATCGGAGCTCTGAATGCCGGACGACTTGTCGCCCAGATGAGTCGCGACGAGCTTCAGAAAAATGTCAGGCGGTATCAGCTCGAGCTGACCGAAAACTGGAAGACGCCTTCGGGACTTGTGGCGACGCAGACACGAACATCCGCCGACGGCCGAGATGCACAGTGGACAATCGTCGGGGACGAGAGGGAAATCACGGAGCGCCTGACTCTCGGCGGCGCCCGCGTGCGCGATGCTCAACCTCTCACATTCGAAGAGGCAGCTCTCGCACTGCTCTCCGGGGGAGCAGCGCGATGACGAGCACAGAATTGCATCATCTTCCGCGCCTCGGTCAGGTAATCCGGGAGCAGCTCAAGGCTACTGCTCTTTCCCTTCGCCTGCCTGCAATCGGCGTTGCAGCTCTCGCCAGCGTCGTAACGATGCTTGCGCTCGCTGATTTCCTGCGCGGTCGAGGCGGCGTCGAATTCGCTCCCGAGCTGTCGATGATTCCCGCTTTTGCAGCAGCGCTGCTGCCGCTTGCAGTCTGGCAGAGCGAGCGGCGATTCGGTGCCGGCTTCTTCTGGACTCTTCCGGTCGATCGCACGCGGCATGCGCTCGCGAAAGTATTTGCCGGATGGCTCCTGCTGATGATCGCCGTAACGGGGTTCGTTCTCTGGCTGCTCATCCTCGCGCTGATCACGAAAGGGAACATCACGGGTGACGAGGTGATCCGGCTTCTTCCGACCTCGACTGTACCACCACCCGGGACACTCGACCCGTCGATGCTTCGCACCGTTCGATGGGTTCCTCAGCCAGTCCTGTGGCTCGCCCCGTTCTTTGCCGCAACAGGCGTCTATTCATTCACAAGCGCTCTCGCGCTCGGATTGCGATACCCGTTCAGGTGGATCATCGGTCTCGCCGCAGCTGTGTTCCTGATAGCCGCAGCCGGCCAGGGCCTGGGTTCGGACGCACTGGTGCTCGCGGTCGGCAACATGGTCGAAAGCCTCTTCCTCGGAACATACGGGCTCGATGGCCTACTGAGCGCGCGAACCGAATCTCTCAAGACAGTGGTGAGGCTCTCGGATGGACAGGTGGTCACTGTCTGGAGAGGACTTCCAGTCATCGGCGAATGGATCAACGCAACTCTCCTATGGACCGGCATCGGTGTCGCCGGGCTTTTCGCCGCGGTGATGCGACATCGCGAGCGCCGCTGATCACCTCTTTCACAAATACAAGAAGATGGAACTCCAGATACAGAATCTTTCAAAAACGTACCCCAATGGCGTTCACGCGTTGAACGATGTCTCGCTCACGATTCCGCGCGGAATGTTCGGACTGCTCGGTCCGAACGGCGCCGGCAAGTCCACCCTGATGCGAACGATCGCGACACTGCAACAGCCCGACTCGGGCACGATCCGGTTCACGGGCCCGGAGGGCACCCCCATCGACGTTCTTCGCGACAAGCACAAGGTGCGCGAGACGCTCGGATACCTGCCCCAGGAGTTCGGCGTGTATCCGCACGTGAGCGCCGAGCGTTTGCTGGAGCACTTCGCGGTGCTCAAGGGGGTTGCAAATCGGAAAGCGCGAAAGGAAGTCGTCAGCGCATTGCTCCATCAAACCAATCTCTACGACGTCCGGAAGAAAAAACTCGGCGGCTATTCCGGCGGAATGCGGCAGAGATTCGGGGTGGCAGTCGCGCTGTTGTCCAATCCGACCCTGATCATCGTCGATGAGCCGACCGCGGGTCTCGATCCCGCGGAACGGGTTCGCTTTCTCAATCTCCTGAGCGCCATCGGAGAAGATGCGGTGGTGATTCTCTCGACTCACATCGTCGACGATGTATCGGAGCTGTGCAGCAGGATGGCGATTATCAACAAGGGCCGGATCCTCCTCGAAGGTGAGCCGCTGTCAACGATCGATTCGCTGCGCGGGCGAGTGTGGAAGCGAGTAATCGATAGAAGTGAGCTCGAAGGAATAGAGCGCGATCATCGTGTGATTTCGACGAAGCTTCTTGCCGGCAGGACTCTTGTGCACGTATGCGACGATTCTGCACCGGGCCCGGAATGGCATGAAGTCGAACCGGATCTCGAGGACGTTTACTTCAACACGATGGCGGCGGCAGCGTGAAGACTCTCGAGCTTCTCCGCTTCGAGATTGGATACCAGTCGAGGCGGTGGTGGACTTGGGCCTACGTCGTGGCGACCCTCGTAAGCTCCTTCGAGATGGCTGTGCAAGGGTATAGCGAGAGTGCACAAGCCGGGGGCTACTGGTTCAACGCCCCGCTCGGAATCGCTTCGATGACTCTGATCGGGAGCGCGATGGGCCTGCTGGTAGCAGCGGCATTTTCCGGCGACGCGGGAGCGCGCGACCCGGAGACACGTATGGCCCCGCTCGTCTATACCTCACCGGTTCAAGAACGGAGCTACCTCGGCGGAAGATTTGCCGCCGCGTTCCTGCTGAATGCGCTGGTTCTCGTGACTGTTCAGGTTGCGCTCCTGGCTGCGGTCCTGGTGACGGACCTCCCGCCCGAAATGCTTGGCCCGATCAGGATAGCGACGTATCTCAGCTCATACGCTCTGCTTGCGCTGCCCAACGCATTTCTGGCAACGGCGCTCCTGTTCTCGCTTTCGGTCCTCACTCGGCGGGCGGTCGCGAGCTATCTCGGAGCGGTGGTTCTCTTCTTCACGAGCATATTCGTCTGGATAGTCGTAGCTGAGAAACTGGGCCAGTGGGAGCTCGCAAAGATCATCGATCCGCTGGGAGTCACCGTAATCAGAGAGGTGGCACAGACGACGACGGCTGCGCAGAAGAACGCGTTTTCCATCTGGTCTAATTCATCGCTGCTCCTGAACAGGGCCGTCTGGCTGTCAGTGGCGGCGGTCATCGTCGCTTTCACCCATCTTCGCTTTCGATTCGAGACAGCAGGAGCGCGTACCTGGTGGCGTCGTGCGTCGGACTCGTCTGCGAATGTTGAGGTGGAGGGGGGGCGCAGTGTCCCGATAACAGTTCCAAAGGTAGAGAGATCGTCTCCGACCTCTGTACGTCTCAGTCAGTTCGCTGCGATCACGATGCAGTCTTTCAGAGAAGTTGCGATCAGCTGGGGCGGGCTCGTGCTGGTGGTGCTCACGCTGATTCTCGTTGTGCTTGGACCGCGGGCCATGGCGCATCTCGGTGTGCCGGTGATTCCGACAACCGAGCAGATGATTTCGTGGGTCGGACATCCGGGCGAAATCCTGTGGCTCATCGTGCCCATTCTCACGACGTTCTACGCGGGTGAGCTCGTCTGGCGCGACCGCGAGACGCGGTTGAGTGAAATTGCCGATGCTGCGCCCGTGCCTGAGTGGGTCCAGGTCCTGGGCAAGTTCAGCGGACTCGCGCTTCTCCTGGTAGTCTATCAGGCCATGCTGATGATCGCTTGCATTCTGATCCAGGTGCAGATGGGCTACTACGACATCGAGCTCGGTCTTTACGCGCGCACCGTTCTCGGGCTGACCGTGATCGAGCATCTGCTTTTCGCTGCGCTTGCCTTCGCACTCCATGTGGTGATCAACCAGAAGTATGCCGGTTATCTCGTGGTGATCGGTGTGTATGCGCTTATCTCGGTCGCGCCCTCGCTTGGAATTGCCCACCACCTCCTTGTCTACGGATCGAGCCCGGAGTGGACGTATTCCGATATGAGAGGGTTTGGTCCGTCTCTCATTCCGTGGATGTGGTTCAAATCGTACTGGGGAGCGTGGGCCGTTCTCTTTTGCGTAGTTGCAACCCTGTTCTGGGTGCGCGGACGAGAGCCGGGCTTCAAGGCGCGTCTCACGCTCGTGCGCGAGCGGCTGACCTTACGCACGCTTGGAATCGCGGCAGCGATGTGTGCGCTGATCGTCGGTACCGGTGGGTTCATCTTCTACAATACGAACGTCCTGAACAGTCACGGCTCGGCGGACGAAAGGCTCGCCGTCTGGGCGCGGTATGAGAAGACCTATGGGAAGTTTGCCGCTATGGTTCAGCCGGAGCTCAGTGCAATCTCACTGCGCGCGGATATCGTTCCGGAGGATCGCAAAGCAACTGTCCACACCAGGTATACACTGGTCAACAGAAGCAGCTCGCCGATACGCACGATTCATTTTCTTCCTGACGACGAAGTTGAGACAAGCGTGCCGGTCTTCGATCGTCCCGCGCGAACAGTTGTCGATGACCGGGAGCTTCACTATCGCATTCATGAGCTCGCTACGCCGCTCGTGCCCGGTGATTCATTCCATGTGAGTTTCGATGTGCGATTCAGGCCACGCGGCTTTGCAAATGATGGCATTGATCCCTCGGTCGTCGCCAACGGCACCTATTTCGAGGGAAATGACTGGCTGCCGGTCATTGGGTATGAGCGCGCGCGAGAGCCTAGTGGTCGAGTCGATAGACAGACTTACGGCCTCCCTCCCCGTCGGGAAGTTCCATCGCTTGACGACACCGCTGCGCGCTCTGCGACGAGTGCAAAGCGAATCGCATTCGACGCAGTGATAGCGACCGGTGAAGACCAGACTGCCGTCGCGCCTGGTGAGCTGCGGCGGGCGTGGGTCGAGAATGGCCGCCGGTACTTTCATTACGTGGCGGATGCGCCGATACGGAATGATTTCGCAATCTATTCCGCCCGGTATTCGGTTCGGCGGGAGACGTGGAACGACGTTGCGATCGAGGTGATCCATCATCCCGGCCACACGACGAACGTGGATCGGATGATCCGAAGCGCGCGGGCGTCTCTCGATTTCTTCACGAAGAACTTCGGTCCTTATCCATATCGTGTGCTCCGGCTCGTGGAGCAGCCCGGACAATCGATGACGCTTCATGCCTCTCCGATCAACATTTCCTACCAGGAAGCGTTTGCAGGCCTCAACCCGGAAGCCGATTCGCGCAAATTCGATCTCGCCTTTGCCGTCGTCGCGCACGAGATAGGGCATCAGTGGTGGGGAAATCAGCTTTCACCGGCTGATATCGAAGGTGGCCCCATCCTCAGCGAATCGCTCGCGTGGTACTCGGCGATGTGCATCGTGGCTGCATCGCTGGGTGAGGATCATCTCCAGCGGCTGCTGGACATGATGCACGAGGGTTCGTGGACGATTTCGTCGCGGGCGAGCGTTCCGCTGATGCGGGTCTACAGCCGCTTCGCGGCTTATCGAAAGGGTCCGTTCGCGATGTATGCGCTGCGTGAGTACGTCGGCGAGCGTCCGGTGAACGATGCTCTTCGCCGCCTCTTCGATCAGTACAAAACGGGCGAGCCGCCGCTTCCGACGACGAGGGAGCTCTATGCCGAGCTGAAGGCGGTCACCCCCGATTCGCTGCAATCGCTTCTCGCGGATCTCTTCGAGCGAAACACGTATTGGGAGCTCGAGACGAAGCGCGTGTCAGCCGAACCTGCGGGCCAGGGCAAGTGGCGAGTTGGGCTCGATGTGAATGCGCGGAAGGTCGTTGTGGATACGCGCGGAGCGGAGACGGAGGTCCCGATGAACGATCTTGTTGAGATCGGTGTGAATGGGGCGGGTGGTGATGCGACACGCGGTGCTCCGCTGTACCGCGCGATGCATCGGATCAAAGCTGGTGCGCAGCGGATCAGTGTTCTGGTTGCAGCGCAACCGGTGCGAGCTGGCATCGATCCGCGGAACCTGCTGATCGATGCGGATCCAACCGACAACCAGAAGGAAGTAAGTGGCCCAAGAATCATTCCTTTCGGATCGACTAATTAGCTCCGACGCCGTCGCTGAGTCCGGCTGAACTTCGTTAGGGCGAGTGGGGAGGGTGATACGATGAATCCTTGGGTCATCCGCAAACTTGCCGCGACGTTATGCTGCGAAGTCTCGCAGCTTTTCCCCGCCATCGAGCTCCCCAGCCTCGGCAACCGATTGGTAAATCAACAGTTGCGATGAGTCGATTCCCGCAGACGGAGCATTTCCCGCGAAGCGCAGGGGTTTTGTCTGCACTCCGCAGTATATTCACGCCGTCTAATATCTAGTTAGAACGGCAGATCCCGTTCACTCATCAGAAATAGAACGAGCGGCTCGGTGTGAGGATTTGTCAGCTTTGTTGCGAACGAATCGCGCGCCCGCTTTACAAGACGCATGCGGCGCGCTAGCCCATTTCGTTGCAGGACCCCGGACAGCCTGTGTCCTGCGTAACCTGTGGATTCGATCCCTGGAGCCGTGACATGATTGTGCTTCCATCGTTCATCGTGGTGATCGCGAGCCTGGCCACCACGCAGCTGCCGCAGGCGGAAAGTGGCACGTTCGAGCTGTCTCTTGCGGGTGCAGTGTTGATCACGGAGACGTTCACGCGCACAGCAACCTCGATTGAGGCCGAGCAGCGGGTAAGCATCGGCCCGCGCGTCACGTCCAAGGCGCGTCTCGCGGGTGGCGTCGTCACGGAAATCGCGGTCAACGTGTTCCAACCCGCTGACACGGTCAAGCCGGCAATGACCGAGGTAGTCCGATTCACGGCCGACAGCCTGGCAATCGAGACGACGCGCCGGGGCGCTGAGGTCACGGAGCGTCGCGCCGCACCACGCGGCACGGTGCCTTTCCACTGGCCATTCGTCGTCTGGATGGAGGAAATCCTGCGCAAAGCGAAGGCGATGGGAGGCGCCAGCGCTATAGTGTCAGTAATGCTGCTCAACCCGCCGCAGCAAGTCGTGGGCGTCCCGGTCACTTTCAAGAGCCCGACCGATGCGACGATGACGCTGGTTTTGCCGGGCGACACCAGGCATGGGATCTACGTGTTCAAGCTGGACGACCATGGACGCGTGTTGAGCGGTGAGATGGGGTCAGAAATTTACGATGACGATAACGCGGAAGTAGCGTTATTGCGTTCTAACCGACGGGTGAAGCTGACGCGGTGAACGTGAAGATTGATCTTGAGCAGCATCAGCCGCGCAGCTTACCCTTGAAGCGTTAGATCGACCACAATTGTCGTCTCGAAGCAAGAGACACGGAGCGTCTCAAGTGCGCGCATTTCGAAATAGCGGCTGGCGAGGTGTCGTGCTCGTCCTTCTTGCCGCTTGCGCTGACCAGCGCGAAGCGACTGCCAATCAGCAACTTCAGCAAGAAATTGCATCGCAGTCGGGTGGCGCGATAACTCTCTCGAGCTTCAGCAAGACGAACGGTTACGATCAAGAGATGGGCGGCATGAAACTCTACACCCTCGAATGGCAAGCACGCCTCACGATTCAGCATGACCAATGGAAGAACGGAGGTGCGTTTGAGGGTTACTGGTCATCGTTTAGCGTTATGCAAGAGCCACCCAGCGCAGAAGACATGATATGGGCCAGGCTTGGCCCCACGATTCCAAAGGAGTTCGTCAAAGGAGCGACCATAGTTCTAACGGGAGAATCACGGCTCCAGAAGACGGAGAACGGGTGGCGAGTCCTCAGCTCAAGCGTGAAGACCGAGCAGACACTTAACAATGAACGAAGCTCAGCTGCCCTCGCGGAACTTCAGCGACAACATGACCTCGCGATGCTGGAGCAACAGAGAGCGCAGGCGGCAAAGGAACAGGAGGGAGCGGCGATGGCTGCAGCCGCGGGGCGCTTCTCCGAGGAGCGATCGCACAATCCCGCATTTATTCCACCGCGTATCGGCCTGCTAAACGACTTCGCTTCCGCGGTCGCATCCGGCAGCAATGCGGCACTGGCAGAACAACTGACTGCTTCGTCAAACTCGCATGAGTCTCAGATAGTCGTCGTTACTCTCCCAGACATTGGGAAAGCCAAACTTGCTGACGTTTGCCAGGCGTTGCGGCGGGAGTGGAAGCTTGAGGCGGATGGGCGCAATGCGGCAGTCATAGTCCTGCTGGTGCCGAAGGAAACTAGCAGCGACAAGAAAGGACACTTGTACATTGACGCCGGCACCGGAGGCGGAGCCCTCGCCCAAGAGACGGTCGACTCGATAAGGAGGCAAGCGATCCCTGTATTTGTATCACGCGACTATTCGGCCGGCCTTCAATACATTGTCACTGCACTTGATGAACGCCTTGCTGGCACGAGGTAGTCGCGCTCCAGAAAGCCAGGTATGGCCCACCATGGTACCCAAGTGAATCAGGCGCCGCTGTGTGACCGGCGTTGGCCTGAATCCTCTCTGGTACGAGCTCATTGGAATAGAATTAGGGAACTGCCGAGTCAGTTCCTTTTCTGTATGTCAAGTCGTTGGCCATCCTCATTCGACTGTAATGCCGCATGGCGCCATGCGATCTAACACTCGCTGAAGCTGACAAGCGATCTAATGAAGCTCGCTGCGCTCGCATTTTATATAATTCGCCCGCAGCTTTCTGTGAAGCGGCGCCCCGCGTCAAGCACGATTTGCACTTGCCGTTGAATCTCTTCAATTGTCCGCGTGCTATTCGAGGTGCTGCTCAGCCTTCTGTCCGCGCTCAGTTATGAGGCATGCTGGCCTCGGCGCATTTGGGTTTTCGAAGGAACGGCGGCGCCAACTAGCTATCGGCTCTCGACTGCGGCCATAAACTGCGACGCGCTCGCCGCTCCCTATTCAGTCATCCCGAATTTCACACGTTCAGTTCACCATCATCAACCCGCCTTTGCCAGTATCGGCCGAGGCATGCGGAGATTCGCCGCCTTATACGGTGAATTGTCTCTCCACATCGCGTAAAGAATCCCGGCCAGACGGCGCGCCAGTGCGACTACCGCGATCCGCTTGCCACGCCGAGCTGCGATCAGGAGTGCCCACGCTCTGAGCGCCGCGGTCTCCTCGCCCTTCGATCTCATGATCCGCCAGCCGGCCTCGACCAGGAGATAACGGACACGTGAGTTGCCGGCCTTCGTGATCTTCCCAACTCTGCGCTTCTCTCCCGAGCTTCGCTCGCCCGGCACCAAGC
>JALYJX010000080.1 GCA_030775065.1 Gemmatimonadota bacterium
ACCTACCATCACGCTGAAACTACAAGGACGCGGTGACAACTCGCGTTCGGCCGGCAGCGGCTCCCAAGTCGTCCTAGCCCTATGCCAGCGGACTCAGTTCAGTAATCATCCGGTCCAAAATCTCCAAATCGACTGAATCCCCTTTTACCGTCGTCTTAAATTTGACCAGCTGTTGCATCGCGTTCGGAGCAGTCTTCGCTGTCTCGATGGGATGATTAAGCTGGTTCCGGAGTTTTCCCGAGGAGCGGCTTCTGCAGCCTCCCGGTAACCGCCAGTCGTCATAACCCGGCTTTGGATCATAGTGCAGCCTCGTTCGGTCGTTGGTAGCAAGTTTAAGCAAGTGCGCAGCAACGGTACCGGGGCGCACCTTTGGGTATTTCTGTCTGAACCACGCGAGGGTGTCCTGGCGTGTCAGAATGGTCATTGGCGATGACAGCCGTTCGCCAATCAGTTCTCGAATCAACTCGTGAACGGGACGATCGTAGATCTGAGGCATTGGGTTCCGCTACAGGGAATCGAAAGTGAAAGTGCACCCGTCATGATGCCAGAAAAAGGAAGGAAAGTACACTTCCGAGGTGGCGAGCCCAACGACGCGCACCGCGCTGGGGACGACTATGCAGCGTGGTGCCGGTAAGTCGTCCTGCGGAAAATCCTGACCGGCATACAGAACGCTGAGAATTTGAAGAAACGACCAGAATTCTCTTTGTCTTACCTCGCCGCACGCGATCACCAGCGTTTCTCCAGGCGTTACCGCCGCCGAAATAAATTCTCCACTCCTCAAGGGATCCCGGATTTCAGGCCAGCCTGGATCAAAGGACTTGATCGCCTTCTCGTAATCGCCGTTGCGCGCATCAAGTTGTTTGAAGCCGGCAACCTGAAAGCGCTCCCAGGCGGCGTCAAAGAGTTTGTCCTCATCGTCGCCCGCAGCTATGAGTATCGGAACGTGACGCCCACCGGAAGCATTTCTACCCTGGCCTATTACCGACGCCATCTCGAGCGCTTCGTCAAATCGATACACGCCGACCTCTCTCTCGCGCCGTTCATAACAGGATTCCGAGTTATTTGACGTGGGAAGATTGATCATTCCTCATCGCGGCGTCGAGCCCGATAACGCCGACTCAAAAATCAGCATTGTTGAGGCTTAGGTGACCACTTCGATGCCTCGATAGCCCTATCCTGGCAACCCACGCCACTTGAAGGCCTGTCATGCGAGCGGCAGTATACCTGCTCTAAAAGGAGCCAAAATGGCCACCAGTCTCGCTGAAGTTTCCAAGCTTCTGCAGTCGGCGGGGATAGAATTCCGGCCGCATGAGGGAGATTCCCTGCTGATCCCCGCGGAGACCCGCACATACAAGGACGCGGACGGTGACCAGATACTTTTTCTGGTCCTCCAGGTTCTAGAGGGGGGTGAGTACCTTCAGCTTTTCTGTCCAATGGCATTCAAGGTTGAAGGCCCGCACGTGGACGTCTTCCTTAAAGCGTGTGCGATCGTACAGTGGCGCACCAAGCTTATCCAGTTCGAATACGATCCGCGAGACGGCGAGATCCGGCCGACGATAGAATTACCGCTCGAAGACTCAAAGGTTACCGCCCGGCAACTTCTCCGATGCGTACGCGGAATGGTTATGCTGATGGACACGTACTATCCGGTACTGGACCGGGCGAGAACGGAAGGAATAATTGATTTTCCTGCTTCGGAAACAACGGACGTATCACAGATCATCGATTCCCTGGCCGAGCAATACCCTGCCGAAATGCTCGGTGAGGCGCTGCGTCGCAGCATTGCAATGAGGCAGCGGCCAATTCCCAGCTGAGCGCGCGATGAGCGCCGCTCGGCATAATTCGTCGAGAAAGGAGGCCCATTGTCCCGAAAAAAAAAGGCAACTCCATCCCACTTGCGTCTTGAGCCATCGCCCTCAGTTCCTGAGCCACCGGATTCAGTCTCCGAGGAAATATCCGAGCAAACGCCTCCGAATGATCAAAGGCGTGGCACCGTAAGTGATCTGCTCCTTGAAATCTTGGATCAGAGACGTCCTGGCTTCAAGAAGCTCATGGAGGACAAGGGGATCGCCCGACGGAAGGGCAAAGACTGACAGAGCACGCCTCGGCAACTACCATCGAAAAGGAAAGGTTCTGTGACACGAAAGAAAACACTTCAGCCATCGGAGCAGAGTTCCGAGCCATCGAACCCGAAGCCCCACCCATCAGACTCCAATTCAGAATCAACGGATTCAATATCTTCGGACGAGTTAAAGAGAATGTTTCCGGACGATGAGATGGCGGTTATTCCTGTGAGCCACATGCTGATCAAGGCCTTGGACGCGGTGAGTCCAGGCTTTGCAAAAAAGATGGAGGAAGAGAGCGCCGCTCTCAGAAAGACAAAAAACTAATGCGGGCGCCGTAAGGTCCGGAACCTGTGGCCATGATTCGAACAGATTATTCCGCCCATGTGCCAGCTCAAGTTCTAGCAGAAACAACACAGAACGCCTTATGTGGTCGAAGACGGCCTTACCAGGACCTGTTCTCCAG
Organism: Gemmatimonadota bacterium; assembly: GCA_030775065.1. Taxonomy (GTDB): domain Bacteria; phylum Gemmatimonadota; class Gemmatimonadetes; order Gemmatimonadales; family Gemmatimonadaceae; genus UBA4720. The sequence continues at coordinate 2,530 of JALYJX010000080.1, forward strand.
CTTCGTCTTCGATTGGCTCGCCCTGCGCGGCATCGGTACCCAGTTCAGAGATTTTCGCTTTGTGTGTGTTTTCAGAGGCCAGCCTTGCCGAAAGCTCGAGAATCTTGAGGCCCAACCCCCGTGGGAGTTTGGCTATCACGTCCATGACGGTGGCCACAGTGGCTTCGCGAACCATGCCCAGATGCTTCTTCGGCACGCCCAACCCGATGAGTTCGTCGTCGGAGAGCCCATCGAACAGTGTCCGCAAAGTCGGGCCGTCATTCGGAGAGGGCGAGACCGTTGCGGCTGCTTCAGGCTCGATGCTTCGGGGAACCGGGCTGTCCCCCGATAGCCGCCCGCGGACGCCATAGGAAGCTCGCGATGCCGCCCGCACCGCCCGCGCCCGTTCCGCGCTGAATAACGTCTTGTCAGGCAGGGTCCGCATTTCAAAAGGCCGCACGGTTTGATTATTGATGAGTGCGCTGATGTACGCATGCCAGTTCGGTATATCCAGAAGATCGTTCCGACAGAGCGTCGGTGCCATCTCCGTTTCCATGCGTGCCGCATCACTGTCGCCGAGCCTGAAAAAGACCAGCGTTCCGACATTGCCGAAGATCGAGGCCATGATCTTCTCGTTGTGGATTTGCGACACAAACTGGTTCGCGAGCGTCAACCCCATTCCAAATTTTCGCCCTTCCGACAAGAGGGTGACAAAGTTTTCAGTCGCGATGCTCTGGAACTCATCAACGTAGACGTAAAACGGCCGGCGCTCGGAAGCCGGCATTCGCACACGCGTCAACGCCGTTGCCTGGATCATCGCGAGAACCATCATGCCGAGGAATGTCGAATTCGGCTCGGAAAGCTCTCCCTTCGCCAGATTCACCAGGACGATTTTGCCCGTATCCATCGCTGTTCGGAAGCTGACGGTGGAACGCTGCTGAGAAAAAATCGCCCGAAGCATCGGGTCGAACAGAAAACTTTCGAACTTGCTGCTGATGTACGCGCCGAATTGGGGGCCATCGCTCGTGGGGCGAGTGTAGTCGAAGCTGGGCAGGACTTTGTTAACCCAGTTGTCGAGCATTGGATCAGGGGTCTTCAGCGGCGTCCATTTCTTCCAGTGTTCCCTATCCTGAAGAATCCTGTAGAAGTCCATCAAGGTGCCTGGATTATCCGGATCGGACATCACGAGCAGCAGGTTCATGCGCATGTGCTGATAGAACAACGGTCCCGTCATCGTGAACGCTGCGTCTCCGTAGCTATCCCTGAGCATCCGCGTGACGATCGCCGTGAGCTCCTGGACGACAAAGTGACGCTGTGATTCCTCGCGGACCTCGAGGAGATTCAATCCCACTGGATTTTCCACGTCAGTGGGATCGATCAATACGACATCTTCGATCCTTTCCTCCGGAATTCGGCCGAGCAAATCCTTGTAGAGATCGCCGTGTGGGTCGAGCACGCATACGCCGCTGCCGGCATGGATGTCGTCCAGGATCATTGTTCTCAGCAAGGTGCTTTTCCCGGTACCGGTCTGACCCACTGTGTAGAGATGTCTCAGGCGGTCCTCCGGGGTAATGCGGACCAGCCGTGATGTGCCGGGTTCCACCGTTTCGCCAAGGAGAACTCCGGTCTCCGCGAGCGTGCGTGGAGCAATTGCCGGCCGCCATCCGCGGATCTCAACGCCAGGCAAGGGTTCTGTCGTGATTGGCGGCAGGAGGATCGACGTTGCGGCTTCGATCGAATCAAAGAGATAGGGGAGTCGCTGCGCGGCCGGTGGAACGAGAGGCTGATTCGGAGTAGCAACTTCGAGCGACTTCATGGCTTCTTCGGCGACAATTGCATCGATCGGGAAGACTTCATATCCGCCGGCGAGGTACGACGAGATTCCCGAATGGCGCTCCGGCTTTATTCCGCCGGCAGGCTCGGTAATAACGGCGGCCATCGCTTCGGGAACGAACGCCGAAATCGCCGCGGCCGACGTGATGGTCACTGTCGTAAGGGCGGCATTATCGCGAAGGCCGAACAGCAGCCGTGACAGGTGATCGCCGTGTGCCCTCGCTCTTTCTCTCAGAGTCGGGAATAGACCGGTCAGGTATTCAATCTGGACCTGTCCCAGATGTACCTGGGTGTAGCGCTCGCAAATCGCAATTGAGTGTTCAAGGAAGTTGATTTCACCCGGACTGAGGCGAGTTGGTTGAAGGCGCACGCTGATCGCACATCCCTGAGGTTCGCGAAGTAACAACCGGAAGAGATTGTTGAACGGCACCCTGGTCGGAAGGAACGGGTACACGTGCAGGATCGATCCCTCCGGGATAGGCGCAAGCGCCTCCGCTTCGTTCTCCTCGTCCCGCTTCCGGGTCTTCCGTCGCTCGTGCCCGCCGCCTGGAGTAATCGTGTCGAGCCGTTCACTACCAACTCGCCTCCTGATGCCCAGCGCGTGACTGACTGGAAAGGGAGCCAGTATCTCGCGCATCTCGGCGCTTGATACACCCTCGAACTCATATTCTGGAAAGGTCGAAGTGAGCATTCGAGAGAACTCGCTCGCGTACGCTTCTGCCTGATCCTTCGAGCTTTGGTCCATTCTGCAAACGACATAAGTGTTTATCTGGCCGCGTGCCGGCACCTCGCGGTCTGGGTGTGAAACAAGGCGAAATTCGTACGTGCGGCCCTCGTGTCCACGATTTGTGAGCGACGTGATCAGCTCGATTTGCCGACGCCTGAAGTCATCGTGGTAGGGCGGCTCATCCCTGACTCCCAGCGCCGAGATACTGAAGAACCGGCGGACGCGGAACGCGAAGAAAAGCGACCCGTAATCGGAGCGGTGGACAATGTCGGACACTGCGTCGAAGGTTTTCACCGCGGTCGTCATTGTCGCTCCAAGGGGCGGGGTGGGCTTCAAGATGGGTGGACTTGAAGATGGGTGGGCCTAAATCCGCGTCAAGCCTAGACTCCCGGCGCGCAAGACTTCGGGTGTCGTGCGACGACAAGCGCACCGAGCTAGTCGCGAACATCATCGGGTACGAACAGCGCACACATCGGGAAGGTATTTCCCCGCAGGCACTATTCCGATGGTTGCGACGTTGTTCGACCACAACCCAGACGCCCGCAACTTCCAGTTAAGAACCTACTGTAGTCTGATTGTCGCAGTCACTAGTGTTGTTGGACGGCCCTCTTCCGGCGAGCTGGCCGGTGCATTTGAGTATCCCTTCGGCGGGCAGAGGATAATGCTTTCTACATTGAGCGCCGTGATTTCTCGTCGCTCGCTTGGCGAATAGAGCGAATCTCCTCGAATGTCACGTTCGATGATCATCCCCTCAAAGAATCTCTGAAATGTGGATGGCCGGATCGGCAGAGATCGATGTGCCCGACTTTCGCACTATTGGGCATCTTGATGACGGAAAACCCGTAAGGATTTGCCTGGTACCATTCGAGCAGAACGTCCAACGGGACAGCATCGATCGGTGAATAGACATTCATTTCCAGTGATGAAATCCAGTCCATTTCCTTAACCGTTGCCGGAGTCGCACGATAGGTAGTACAGATGTCGTCGAGCGTCTCGATTTCTGGAAGAGCTCTGTGTGCACGTCGCTTCGCCCTGACCCCCTGACCAAGAAATCGAAGTCCCCAAAGCGGTCAAAACGGCGAAATAGGGCAATGAATGACGCCGTCCTGAGGGGGCCCGAGAGGGACAAGATCTGCGCAATCACCCCAAATCCAATCCGCTGAGCACAACGAGGTTACCAGATCGACCTGTCGCGATCGAAAGCCGGTGCGCTGGACAGCCTCATCCTTATCTCCGAGAGCGGAGAGGCTACGAAGCGACCGATTCGACAAGCGAAATAGACTGAGTTTCCGCCAGTATACAAAAGCGAGTTAGCTGCGTTGCTTGCGTGCGAACTCATCTTGAGGTGCCCGGAAGCTTGTTGTTCGAACCTTCTATAGGCTCACCAAAGCTCACAAGCGATTTACTGCGGGGATACAATCCGCTAGTGATTGACGTGTTTTTTACACGCTTCAAAAAACGTAGCCACCTGCGGGAATCGCGGATGGCTAGCGAACAGCGCCATTAGCACGTAACCTTTCGAGAAAGCGGTCTTCGTGCTGCTCGGTGCCGAAATTTCAGTCGGAGCGCGGGACATGGATTGGTCTCCAAGCAAGCGGTTCATCGTTGGCGTGTGCGACAAGGATCGCGCGATTACCAATCTTCTCGTCGAGAATCTAGGTAGGGAGAATGTTCTGGTTTACGCTGACGACACTGAGACGTACCCACGCGAGTGGTTTACGACCGGAAGATTGGTAGACAAGACGCTACCCGGATTGACTCCTGGCCTAGAAGAAGAGGAGAAGATGGTTTGGCATGTCGCGCTGGCGAAAGAGCTGTTCCTCACGAGGATAGATCACGCAGTCGTCAGACTGGAGCACATCGAAAGTCTCTCGCTCTTGACCGGAGTAATTCTTGCGCTCCTGCATTCTCGGGTTCTAACGCTTGCAGTTGTTGGGGCGAGTGATATCGAAACTATCGTCAGGCTCGGCCAATCATCTGAGCAAGGTCGAGTTCAAGCGCTCCTGGGGACGGGCAGGATACACGTGACCCCCACGTTTTCGATCGCTGAATGGCGCAGAATGGCTCGCGTGTAGAACGTCCCAGCTTAATGGCGGAATAGCGCATGACACATCCGACACGCGTTGTCCAGTTCCACTTGGTTGGCATGCTGCTCGGCACCTCCATCGCGTTCGCGATTGATGGCGCGATCAAAGACTTCTCCGTCCCGCTGGTGTTCGGTTTGGCCGCTTTCCTCCTCAACTCCCTCAACTTTTTCCACGGCAAGGTCGTTACGCTCGAAGACGTAGAGTACAACTTCGCACTGATCAACCGTCCCGCCTTGGCCCTCGCGGATTTCGGGCTCAACACAAGCATCTTCCTTGCGTTCACGGTTATGGGACTTGCAGTCGCCAAGCCAACTTCCTTTCTCCTCGCTAGTATTGCCGTTCGCACGCTGGATATTCCACTCGTACTCCTTACCCGCTCCGTTGCTGTTCAGCGACAGCTGCGAGCACATTCATACTGGTTGGCGATCGACTTGGTGGCAGTTGCGTTTCTCGCGGTCGTTCTGTGGATCACGCTAAGCAGCCGACCGCCATCCCCACTGGCGAGCCCCCTAATCGCCTACGTAGCCGCTTTCACCGTCGTCCTGGCCGACATCATTGTCGACTACTCTGCAAACCGGAAGATGTACTTCTCGGTGGCGAATACCTGGTCTGACCTTGTCGGCCTCTGGGATGACACCCAAGGAAACCAAGGCGACCAGTACCGGCAGTCCATCATCTTTCCCGCGTTGGACACACAGCTGGCGCCGGTGCAAGGGAAGCGATTACTAGACCTCGGCTGCGGCAACGGCTGTGTGGCGAGGCATCTAGCTCGCCAAGGGGCCAGCGTCGTTGCAACGGACAAGTGCCCTGCGATGCTCTACCGCGCCCGCCAATATGACACGACGAACATAGAGTATCGCGTGTACGACGCGGACGGGGAGGTGAACGCCGGCACCGACTATGACGGCGTGATTCTGTGTTTCACGCTGCATGACTGCGAAACTCTCGAAACGCCGCTGCGTCACGCGGCCCAGGCGATACACGAAGGCGGCGAGGTCCTCGTCGTTTGTGAGAATGAGATTGCGTTTCGGGACAGCGACGCGGCCCGCTCCACGGATCGCCACTGGTTTGATCCCCGGGAACGACATGACCGTGGGAGACGGCAATTGGTGCGTTGGCGTCACTCGGCGCACCTGAGCACACGGCAAACGGGGGGAGAAAGTATTGACGCGGCGGCCCCGGACATGCTCACGACGCTGCAGACCTGCTATCGCGTATCCGACTACGTGCGGGCCGCTCACCTTTGTGGTTTGGAATTGAAGCAACTGCCGACGCCGCTGCCGGTGCACAGGCGCCCGGGCGCGAGAGACAGGAGCCAGCTAGTGACGGATTATGGGCGAGCGCCGCGGTTTTCCCTGTTGGTGTTCCAGCGGTCCCGGCGCCGCACCGTCGGGCATCATCAAGAGGGAACTTCTGCAGATCTGCAGATTGTGCTACTTGCCGGGAGCTCGGGGGTCGGGAAGACCACTTTGGCAACCATGTTGGGAAGTCGCACGATGGTTCTGTCCATGGATGCGTATTACAGAGATTGGGATGACCCGTCGTTGCCGCTGACCACTCGCGACGCCGATTGGGAGGCGATCGACAGCGTGCACATCAGTGAAGTTGAGCGTGCAATCGAGGGATTGATTGCCGGAGAGGCCGTGACTGTGCCCAAATACGACATGCATGCGAGCAGGCGTGTGGGGATGGAAAAGGCCCAACTCGGTGACAGGCCGGTCCTTGTGGTTGAAGGGCTTTTTGCGTTTCACCTGGCACTAAGTCCGAGAGGAAATGTTACGCGCGTGCTGTTGACGAATCCAGATGCGAAACGCCATGTGGCGCTGTGGGGGAGATGGCTGCTGCACCGAGGCGAGACGCGGCCACCGCCGCTTTTGTGGTGGCGGCGCGCGAAGCGGGACATCACGGAGCAGAGACGCTCATGGTTAGAGGCGATAATCCACGCCATTACACTGGGGCGGGCTGACCGACGCTACAATGAAAGAGAGAGGAGACACGCGCATGTGGAGGTGGAGATGGCCAGGACCATCGCAATCGCAGCGCAACGTGTGCAGCGAGAATGTCGCATGGAGGGGTCGCAGTCGTCAGTCAGCCTGTCCCGGGAGAGATGACGACTCGTGGCTGTAACTCAAATCCTGCTTGCACGGATGCGATGCCCGGAATTGCTGTAAGACCACCTGATGGGCTGGCAGGATTTGTTGTGTTGACGGATGTATTGTATGAGCTTCCGGCTCAGATCAGCGGTGGAGGTGAAGAAGCCCCGGGCGATCATGTCGCGCTCGATCTTGGAGAACCAGAGCTCGATCTGGTTGAGCCACGAGCTGTAGGTCGGCGTGTAGTGCGAAGTGACTCGTGGGGTTAGCGGCAAGCTACGCCTTGACGGCCTTCGTCTTATGCGCCGAGAGATTGTCGGCGATGATATGGATTTCTTCTCTCCTGGCCTGTGTCACGGTGAGGCGATCCAGGAAGCGCACGAACTCAGTGCTGGGTATGCCGACTGGCGGTCATTCCTTCCACGTGCCTCGGCCGTTACTTGCGCAAGAGAATTGAGTGAACAGAACAGGCTGCTCGGTGGTTCGCGTACGCCATCGTCCCAAGCTATCATCGGAGGTCAACGTAACGCATGCACCGTCGCGGCCTTATCTCAGGGATGGCCCTGACAACGATGCCTGTTCGCCGGCTAGCGAGGCTCGGCCTGCTTGATCGCATTCCAACATTGATCTCCCCTACGGTATCGGAGAACGCTGGCCCTTACTCACGCGGACTTCCAGCTTCTCTTTTTTTTGGGCTTTGCAGGAGCGGCCACCCTTGCGGCAATCTCGCCGGCAAACGCTCTGCGTCGCCAAGAGGCGACGGCCGCTTCCGATCGTCTTCTGATTCGTCAGATCGACGTTGGCCAGGGCGATGCAGCCCTGATCACCACGGCCGAGGGCCGTAGAGTTCTGATTGACGCGGGCCCAGACGCTAAGCAGGTAGCCCGTTTGCTAGTGAAGGGGGGAAAAAATTCTAGGAAACATTGGCGACCCCTCCGATTGAGGCACGCGCTTGATACGAATCACTGGATGCAGCTCGAAACCGTTCCGCGCCTGGCCCTGGCCGTGCTGCGAGTGGATGAAGGCTAGCGCCCCCGTACGACCGATCTGTAGGTGGCCGATGTCGGACTTCATTTAGCGATGCCAAGGCTAGTGAAGCCAGAGCGCCACGGTCACGATCGTGTTTAGTCGCCGAATGCCGTTCAACAGGGACTGGTCTAGCGCCGCCGTCAGAGAAACTGACTAGAAACCCGACGCGCGTTCCTACATCACCGGCTCGGTTCCCTTTCCCTGGCATCGAGGGCACCTACCACTACCGTTGCAGTACATACAGAACTTAAGGTCCTTGCGGCCCTTCGCGTCGCATGCATCGCATTTCTTGCTGCCACCGCATTCACGCATTTCGGCTCACCCAATGTCCCTCCGTTTCTTACGCGCTGTCAATGACCTTTCGCTGAGGTCGACCATCACAAGCTACATAGCTCTTGGTGGTTGACGATCCCGTTACTTACTGTAACAGATTCCGATTTCCCGTTTACTCTTATCGCCACAGTTGGGGCACCGAGTCGCTCCGCAGAGCCGACACCACTTCGTACTGCAGTTCTTGCACTCGTAAATCGTCGTCCACTCCTTGCCGCCGAACCAGCCGGACGGAGGGTTCTAATAGCAGTTGGGGCACTGATTGAATTTCGTGGCCATAGCCGGTTTCGACTAGGTGTTTGAGCGGGTTCTCGGCCTTCCGCGCTTGACCTGTTTTCCCTTACGATGCATTGAACATGAGTTGCGCCGCGGCACACTGCTCGAGGTGCCTCGCATGAGGAAATGATTGCCTTGCGTCGCTATGCAATTGCCGCGGCATGTATTTCTACCCTGACCGTGTAGTCTTGCAAGTTGACGTTAGGCGGCACTTCGCCGACCGTGAAGCCGAAAGTCCCATCCGTGGTCTCGCAGAAGAAATACCTCCCGCCAGCCCATTCGAAGTATTGGTTCCCCGGGTAATCGGGAGCCCCTTCTACCGCAACTGCAGCATGACCTTCTACTGGAGACAGGAGGACCACACTTCGCAACCCCATCGAGCGGAATAGGGCGGCCGCGAGGATTGCTTTACAATCGCAGTCCCCCTGATTGTCAAAAAGTGTTTCGATAGGGAAGCGCCAATATTCGGGCACTCCCAACGAAACGTGATCCGTCACGTACGGTATGCTTTGCACAAGCTGAAGCGTATTTTGAGCTTCCTCGAAATAGTTGAAGCGGTGTTCCCGCGTGAATGTAAGCAG